>NZ_NPJC01000085.1:0-249 GCF_002251405.1 Prevotella sp. P4-98
GGTACTGCAATGCAATGCGGGAGAGTAGGAGGCTGCCATCTTTTACAAAGCACCTTGTTTCAGCAATGAAGCAAGGTGCTTTTTTCGTTTCCTCCCTTTACGGATCCACGGAACACACAGAGTACACTCTAAGTTTGCAGAAGAATGCGACGCAGTCGCATAAATGTTAAATAATCAAGGTAAAACTATGATTGCTAAAGACAGTTTCGTACCTTTGTTGTAAAAAGGTAGAATCGGTCTGTAGCATAC
>NZ_NPJC01000086.1:0-5782 GCF_002251405.1 Prevotella sp. P4-98
CAACTTCATTGTCAATACTCTTGGAGCTTTGGCAGCATATTGCTTCTTTCCTAAGAAACCTACAATTGCCGTTCAAAGGACTATTGATAGACAATTGACCTTATTCTAATTCGTCGAACTCACGTTAATTATATACAATTATGGCTAAAAAAACATCGATACACATTTGCGCTGCCAAGTATGGTGCCGAGAAGCACAACAGACGCGAGAAGGAGATGAAGCATGTTCATCCCGAGTATTCAAATCTTAACAAGAGTTGGGAAGCTGAGGACTTCAAGTCGGTAGCCGATGAGATTCGCAAGGCTAAGGAACGCTATTCCAGCCATCATTTCTGTCGTAAGGCGAAACTTGATGAAAATGGAAAACAATTGACAACACTTGCTTACGATAAAAAGACGGTCGACCCAATCGTTGACCCTAAAACTGGACTTCAAAAGGTTGTTCCAGAATGGGAACTCGACTTGTCGAAACCCAAGAAGATGCCCAAGAATGCCGAGCCTGTCCGTGAAGGTGTTGCTGTCATCACAGAGAATACGACGATGGAGCAGATGAAGACTTTGGCTAATCAAATCGAACAGCGTTGGGACATCAAGACCAAAGCCATCTATGCTCACCTTGATGAAGGCCATGAGCATTTGGTGACGGATAAGGATCATCAGCAGGGTAAGTATCTCGATTCTGCAGAAGGTTCGACAATCTTTCTCTGGAACCACCATGCTCACTATGTTTTTGATTGGACTGACCATGAGACAGGCCAGTGCATCAATCTAAACCGTCATGATATGTCAGAACTTCAGGATATGTTGGCTAATACTCTCAAAATGGAGCGTGGCAAGAAAAGTGACAAGAAATGGCGCGACGCTCATACTTTCAAGGCTGAGCAGGAAGCCATTCGTGCCAAAGAGGTAGCAGAATATACTGAACGTAAGAAAGCAGAAGTGAAGCAGATTCAGAAGAACATAGAAGCCAGTAACAGTAAGTTGACCAAACTTCAGGAAGCCATCGACGAATTGCTTTCTGCAACGAGTGTTCCAGAAGAAGAACTGGAGGCGGTACCATTTGCTGAAATGACATTCTCCTTCCAAGGTTCAAAGGAACCGTTGACCGTTAAAGACCTTATTAACATGACATTGTCACGACTTGATAGGGAAATCAGCACACCTATTCCTATATTGAAGCGTGAAGAATGGCAAAAGGAACGCAATGCCAAGGCTAAAGAGATTGTTACCACCCTTCAGAGCCAGTTACTCAGCGTATCGAAACTGCACAAAAAGAAAATCAATGATGTCGGCAAGAAGATGTATCTCGATGTCAAAAGGAAGATTGCCTTAGCTGCTAAGACGGACAAGGAGAATATGGCGTTGAGACAACGTATCTCGGAACTCGATGAAAGAGCAGTAGCCCGTGAGAAAGCCAAGACCCAAATTGCAGAACAAAAAGCCAGGGAACAGACCATGAGAGCAGAGAAGGCAGAAAAGCAAGTGGAGGAATCAGTAAAGCGCTTGTCAATGATGGAGAGGTTCATCAGTCAAGCAGGAGCAACGGAAGCCTTTGTTAATTGGAGTAATCTCTATGGTCTTGTCGAAGAAGCTGCTAAAGCATTAGTAACTTGGGCGCTAAGCAAGAAACTTGTATTCACCAATAAGGATGAGCGTACAATAGGCCAGGGAATTGTTGCAAAATGCCAACTAGAAGGATTAAATCCATCCGATGAAAATAATCGTCAGAAGGCGGCAAAAGGCATTGCGGACATTGCAGATTCCATTGTCGGTGAAATTAGTCAATTCAAATGGGATATTGCCTTACGTCGTATGGACCAACTAGCCTCTGAAATGAGTATGTCTGATAATAATTGCCTTCTCATAAAGGGTAGCACATCAAAACGCGGTCTTGGGTAATGGTGTTAAACATGTTTCATTTAAAAACCTCGTCAATAGATTTCTAAATTTGTGTGTAGACTGCGTTGCGAGATGTTTCAAAATTTACTATTATGATTTTTCATACGCGTTTCAATATAAATTTCAACTATTTTCATTATCTTTGCAACAACTTAAGAAACAAACGATGCTGAAACGATTCTTCCATATATGCGTCTTAGTTCTGCTACTCAACGCCTGTGGTAGTAGGGAGGCTCAGCGTTTGCTTGACCAAGCAGAGGCTGTTATAAATGAAAACTCCAGTGAGGCTATCACCATTCTCGACAGCATTAGCAATGACGGACTATCCCGCAGCCAGCGTATGCGTCGTCTGTTGTTGCTTACCAATGCCCAGAACAAATGCGATACGGTTTTCCGTTCTGACAGTATCCAAAAACTTCTCGTCAATTATTATGAAAGCCACGGTACTGCCAACGAACGAATGCTTGCCCACTATCTCCTTGGACGCGCTTACCAAGATATTCATGACTACCCTAATGCTCTGAATAATTATCAGAAGGCTGCAAATCATGCAGATACGACAGACATTGAATGTGACTATGCCTTGCTCAGTAGAGTTTATGGGCAGATGAGCGATGTTTTCTACCACCAAAATCTGATTGAAGAAGATTTAAAGTTTAATAATCTTGCTATCAGATACTCATGGAAAGCAAAAGACACACTCGCTGCAATATTAGGTATGGCGGGAAATATAGCAGCCTATAAAGGAATGGGGAAGCCTGACTCTGCACTATCCATTTGCGAACAAGCATCCGTGCTCGCCAGAAGATATGGATATAAGAACTTGTCTGCCGGAATCTTAGGAGGAGCCATTACGATACTTGTAGAGAAAGATTCCTTGAACAAAGCCAAGACCTTCATGGACATATACGAATCAGAATCCGGTTTCTTTGACGAAAACCATGATATAGTTAAGGGGCGTGAGGTTTACTATTACCCTAAAGGACGCTATTATTTGGCTGTCGGGAAATATGATTCTGCAGAACACTATTTTCGCAAGGAACTCCGTGAAGGTAAGGATTTCAACAACCAGAATGCCGCATCAAGAGGTCTGGCGCTGCTTTTCCAGAAGACACATCGGCCAGACTCTGCAGCCAAATACGCGCTTTACAGTTATACGATGAACGATTCCGTCTATGCTAACATGGCAACGGAAGAAGTGGAACGGATGAAAGCCATGTATGACTATTCGCGTTATCAGGAATCAGCCCGATTGGCCAACGAGAAATCTGAAAAAATGCACAAAAGGCTTATGGTCATCGGCTTTTCTACGTTTAGTATCATCGCTATAACCTTCATTGTTATACGTAGGGAAAGAAAGAAACGTATAGCGGCTCTCCATCATTACAAACAGAGTATTGCCGAACTTGCCAAGGCACAGTCGGAAGTCATCAGGCTTAGATCCCATGGAAGAAACATAGAAACAGCCCTCTCGCAAGCACAAAGCAATATAGAGGAGTTAAACAATTACACTTCAGAATTAAATCTTTTGATAGAGAAAAAGGAGATAGACATTGAGATTCTACGGAGTGATATTGAGAAATACCAGAGCAAAGAAACTAAAGAAAGGGAAATTGCAGAGGCGAAACTAAAGGATTATACCGGCTCCTATCCTCACAGCATAGAGATTACGGACGACCATGGGCAAATGTACGTCTTTGCCGAGGCGCCAAAGACTTCCATGGAGGACAATGCGTCATACAATCTGGCGGAAATAAGGAATGCTGCGGGCCGATGCCTTGCAGAATTCAAATACTCCGAAAAGGGATACAGTCTTTTACAGTCCTATTATGAGACCGTAGGCAAGCGCGACGAAAACTCCGACATGCCGATAGCATCGGAAGCAATTCGGGAGATATTCATAAAGCGCAACCAGCCAAGCACGCTGGTATATGGCATTAGGGAATACTATCCTGACACCATTATAACCGACAAAGAGACAGTAACGTTTGCCTATGGAAGCAGGGAGGACATAAAGTTTGCGAAAAGAATAGACAGTATAACCGTAAGGTCAAGCGACAACGGCACGATATTGCATACTGTCGCTTTTGCCTATGGATACCATACGGAAAGCGAATATGAGCACACGCTTTGCAGCAAGTACGGATATACAAACGTGTATGGCTTTAAACGGCTAAAATTAACTGACGTTACGGTTGACGGAAAGAAATACTCATTCGGATATAACGATGCGCAAGAATTGCCTTCCCGAATAAGCATGCGGCAAGACTTCTGGGGGTATTACAACGGGAAGACCAACGCTGACGGCCTATGCGCTT
Source organism: Prevotella sp. P4-98 (assembly GCF_002251405.1). Taxonomy (NCBI): domain Bacteria; kingdom Pseudomonadati; phylum Bacteroidota; class Bacteroidia; order Bacteroidales; family Prevotellaceae; genus Prevotella; species Prevotella sp. P4-98. Next base: position 4,217 of record NZ_NPJC01000086.1, read on the forward strand.
CACCAGAATACAAATATGACTATGATGGCAGGCTTACAGGTATTGAGACTGTTGGGCCGGCTAACCGTTACGCTAACGAATTGTACTGCAAGATTGGAACATTAAACCAGATTACATACCCTACCGGCGGCTTCACGTTGTTTGAATATGAGATAAACCACTTTGACGATGAACACGGAAAATATTACTACCCGTCTGCCAGTTCAAGCGTTAAGATTCCGAGGACGGTAACATGTGGTACAGGCTATAACGGAACAGGCTATAACAACACACCAGAGACGAGGGATTTCGACATCGACCAGGCAGTGCCCGTCGAAATATCCTCTGGATCTTCTTATTTGCCTTCGCCACAGCAATACTACAAACTTGACCTGGGCATCGTCGGCAAGGATTCCACAGGACAAACCGTATTCTCAAGGTATTATACTAAATATAATGACATGGAGGATTTCAAGGAATCATGCGTGCTTCCCAAGGGACATTATGTGCTGTCATGCAAATTCAGCACTGTGGCAAGTGGATTAATAACTGGAGGACGCATTCAGGTAACGCTTCCGCCTGCATACGTCGAAGATACATCTATTGCCGATGCCAGCGGAAAGTCTGTCGGCGGTGGGCTAAGAATCAGGACAGTAGAGAACTATGACAGCGATGGTGAGATGTTAGGATATACACGCTATAGGTATGAAGAAGGAAAACTGCTCATACCGACAGTTGACAAAGAGCACATCGACATGCAGTACCTCTTTGCCAGCAAGCCTGCCAATCCTTGTTTCTACTCCATACCGTCAACCCTGTACTGCGCCTTTTACTTTATAACCTCCGACCCGAAATATCTTGCTGTTTGTTCTTTGGAATGCCCGGATGTCGGCTACTCTAAAGTTACTAAGGAGAATTACGACAAGGACGGGCAACTGATGTCATATAGCACAGAGAATTTCCATAACGACGGGTGTCACAGTGTCAACAACGGCATTTTCGGAGTAAACACGGACGGACTCAACGGAAAACTGACAGAATCCGCGACATTTTCAAGTGACAGTGTGCTGATGCACAAGATTTGCTATTCTTATACGGTAATCGGCGGCAGCCCTGCCTTGAGCGATATGGTTTTCTTCCCTTGGGCTCGATGCTCAGACATGAGTCCCGGTAGCAGTGCCTTGGATGTATATCCTTAATTCCGCAACACTATAATTTAACTTTATTTATAAGTTCCTGAGCAACAAAAAGTTGCCCAGGATTTTGCCATGTCAGAATTTTCACTTATCTTAGTGTTGCAAAAAGAAAACAAGCAAAACTCTAATATGACATGGCAAAAATACAAATTAAATCTGAGAAACTCACACCTTTTGGAGGAATTTTTTCAATCATGGAGAAATTTGACTCCATGCTTTCACCCGTTATCGACTCAACACTGGGTCAGAGATGCAGCAGTATCTTCGGATATCAGTTCAGCGAGATAGTCCGTTCGCTGATGAGCGTTTATTTCTGTGGCGGCTCATGCGTGGAAGATGTAACGTCACAACTGATGCGCCATCTCTCGTATCATCCTACCCTTCGTACATG
>NZ_NPJC01000087.1:0-26312 GCF_002251405.1 Prevotella sp. P4-98
TTCCCGAAGAGAAACGCGAGGCAGTGACGGAGATAACACTTGACCTGTCTGACTCCATGCACAAGATTGTACGATCTGCTTTTCCGAAAGCCCAACGTGTCATTGACCGCTTTCACATTCAGAAACTCGCCTGTGATGCCGTACAGGAGATGCGTATCAGACACCGCTGGGATGCCATACAAGAAGCCAATGACGAGATGGAAAATGCCAGGCAGGAAGGGCGGGAATACGTTCCATTCCGCTATGAGAACGGCGATACAAAGAAAGAATTGCTGGCCCGTAGCAGATACCTGCTCTTCAAGTCGGCAGACAAATGGACTGACAGGCAGAAGATGAGAGCCAGAATCCTTTTCGAACTATATCCTGACCTGCAGAAGGCGTATTCGCTCTCTCATTCACTGAGGATGATCTTTGCCAAGAACACCATCAAGGATGCTGCCAGGCTCTCTATGGCCAAATGGTACAACAAGGTCGAAGAGGCTGGATTCCATTCCTTCAACGTTATTGCGGCTACATTCTACGAGCACTATGATGACATACTCAACTTCTACAATAACAGGTCGTCTAACGCAGCAGCAGAGTCTTTCAATGCCAAAGTCAAGTCCTTCAGGGCAGCACTAAGGGGAATTAGGGATGAGAAATTCTTTCTCTACAGACTTTCCATGATATACGCTTACCCCCACTAATTATCTACTGAGCCATGTTTACTTGTATAAAACATCATGCCGTTACAGTATTACAGTATTACAGTTTTTGAAAAGCAAAAACGATGGGTTCGTAGCGTTTTTACCAGTTAAAAACCACAAAAAACTATCTAATGAGCCTCAAAAAACGTTTTTGAAAACTGTAAAACTGTAAAACTGTAACGATGTAAAATATCTAATTCTGATATTGTTTCTTTACATACGTATATCGTTTTGTATTGTTAAAAGCCCAAAGGAAATCTTCCTTCCCTGTGCGTGCTATTTCCTAAGTAAGTCCTAAGTAAGTCCGCAGAAACTCCTAAGTAAGTCCCAATGAACTTACGGGCAATATGGGAAATAGATGGGAGATGTTACGGTCAGAAAGGGAAAATACCGCCTACACAGTAATTCTTATGCTTGGCGTGGAATGGTTGTTCGCTATTTCCTTCTTGTTGCGGCATATCCTGCAATTACGACATAACAGAGTAGGGGAATGATGAATGATGTAGCCATGCTGCCTGTTGTGTCGGCAATATATCCCATCAGTATTGGGGCAACGGCACCACCCACAATGGTCATAATGAGCAGCGATGAGGCTATCTTGGTATGGGTTCCTGCATCTCTTAATGCCAAGGAAAAAATGGTAGGGAACATGATGCTCTCACCAAAATATAAAGCGAAGAAGGCTGCAAGCGATACCAAACCGTTACAAGTGACAATGACAAGAGTGGAGAATATGGTGAGCATGGCACATACCATTAATATATATTTGGGTTTGATATAGTTCATCAGCACTCCTCCTATCAGGCGTCCTGCAAAAAACAATCCCATGCCGCCAAAAGCAAGATACATACTGGCTTCTTGTTTTTCGATGTGGATACACTCTACGGCGTAATTGATGAAAAAACTATTCACGCCAGTTTGAGCGGCTACATAGAGAAACAAAGTGAGCATGCCGAAAGTAAAGGCGACAACGTTGATCGGTATGTCTTTTCTCGTTTCTTGCGTTTCCGCTTCATGGGTTTTGCGAGGGTCAGGTAGTTTGACACGAGAGAATATAAATGCCACGACAAGTACAAGTATGCCAACGATAGCATAGGGAACGGCGATGCTTACTCCAGTGAACAACAGCTGACCGCCCACCAACGGTCCCACAATCCATCCTATGCCGTTGAGCGATTGTGATAGGTTGATGCGACTCTCTGCCTTGTCGGGATGTCCGAGAACGGTAGTATATGGGTTTGCACTTGTTTCAAGACATGTCAGTCCACACCCAATGACGAATAGTGACAACACATAATAGTAGAAGCTATTAACCAGTAATCCAGGTATGAACATCAGTGCACCGATGCCGAATAACATGAGTCCAGTCGTTACCCCTTTGCGGTATCCCCATTTCTGAATAATCCATCCTGCGGGTAGTGCCATGAGGAAATAGGCTCCATAGACAGCAGCCTGTGTCAGTGCCGACATGGCTTTGCTGATATGGAATGATTCCTGGAAGTGGGGGTTTAACACTTCCAATATACCATGTGCAAAGCCCCACATAAAAAACAGGGAGCTGATGAGCAAGAAGGGGATAAGGTAATTATGCCCTTCGTATTTGAAGATTGATGGCTTCATGGTGAGCATTTGTAAATTTCTTACTGTCCTTTACTACCAAGGCGAGATATCCTCCTCCACCTGCACCAGGCATTTTCCAAGCCAGTACATCGTCCATGGCGCTGTATTGGTCTATTGTGGGTTGTACGCTTGCTTCTTTGAGCTTCTCGCCGTTGATGGAGGGGGTGACCATGCCAGGGAACATGGCAATTTGTGCTTCAAACGATGCTTTGTAAGCTGCGGCAAAATCGTCAATATTGTGTGCGAGGATGGCAGTCCAGCAGGCATCAGCAGCATCAGCCAAAGCTTTCACCTTGTCTGGGGTGATGTCTTTATCCTCTACCACGCTACATCCTGGTCGTCTGGGAGCCATCGGTATCATTACGAGATGGTCTTCAAGGAATCGGAGTGTCATTTCGTCCTGTGTTGTCTCTATCTTTTCCGGCCAGAAATTGTGGTCGTAATAGTGTCGGCAGAGTCCTGGAATACAGATGCCGATTGAGTCTTGTGCGCCTGATATGATTCCATCGTGGCGTTCAGGATTGTTTTCAAAACAGAATACCAGTCGCGCCAACATTTCCGGATCCATCTTAGGGAGCTTCACAGGCCATATCTTCTGTATCATTTTTCGTGTTGACGTTGATAGTCCGCAACGGTCTCTTACTTCAAATGTTGGTTCGAGTGAGATGGTGATTGCCCATCCGGGATGGTGCATGCTCACGTATGGTTGGTCTATCCATGTGCCTGCCAAGTCCAGTCGGGTGGGGATAGATTCACCGTTTGTGCTTCCAGCCTGTGTCGTATCTGTTTCTTGTTGCCCTTTGGCAAGTTCAGCCTTTAGTGATGATGACGAACGTGCTTGGAGTCCTTCGTGTGGTGTGCGTTGCAATTCCACATATTCTATACCTCTTTCTTTGCAGAGTTTACGTTTCTCGTCAGAACCACCTTCTGCATTGACCACAAAGACGTCGGGCTTCACCAAGTCGAGTGTGGGCAGAAAGTCAATCACTCCGCTTCCTTGGTTGATATAGGCTTCTTTTACCGCCTTGATGTTTTTCACCATGAAGAGGCGTTCTTCTTGCGGAAACATAGGTTTGCGGTGTTTATATTCCAAATAGGTGGCATCGGATCCGATGCCCACGTATAGGTCGCCATATTGTGCTGCTTGCTGAAAGAACTCCACATGTCCGGAATGTAGTAGGTCGTAACAGCCGCTTACAAATACTTTTTTCTTCATGTTTTTTGTTGTAATAGGTGGATACAACGTTACAAGTGCATCCTGTTTATGAGTTTTGGGTTGTATTTCTATAGTGGTAATGGCGTCAGCGTGTCTCTGATTCAATATATAGATTTGTATTTATATTGAACGGACTATCGAAGTTGGCCAACATCTGGTGTTTGGTGTCTTTTTCCGACAGTAGGGCTTGGTCGGTGGGTATTTTCCAGTTGATGCCCAACGATTGGTCCATGATAGAGATGCCGCCGTCAGCCTCTGGGTGGTAGAATTCGTCACACTTATACTGGAAAACTGCCGTTTCCGATAGTACGGCGAAACCATGTGCAAATCCTTTGGAGATGAAAAACTGTCGGCGGTTGTCTCCTGTCAGTTCTACGGCAACGTGTTGACCAAATGTAGGTGATCCTTTACGTATATCTACTGCAACGTCGAGTACAGCTCCCTTGACACACCGCACAAGTTTACTTTGTGTAAATGGTGGTCGTTGGAAATGCAGTCCGCGCATGACTCCATAGCTTGACATCGACTCGTTGTCTTGTACGAAGCGTATAGTGTGGCCCAGTATTGGTGCGACCTTCTCGTCGAATTCGCGCTGTGAGAAGGATTCGAAGAAATAGCCGCGTGCATCGTTGAACACTTTTGGTTCAAGAATCAGTATGCCTTCGATATTTGTTTTTATTACATTCATAATGACCCTGTTCTATAGGGGTTGATAGGAAATAGCGATGTATTCGCTAACGATATGATATTATTGTATCATGCAAAGTTAGCGTATTATTGTGACATTGCAAAATTTATTGTTGCATTTTTGCTGCTGTGTTTCTTCATAGCAGATGATGGAAAAGTGTTCTGTATTGTTGTCAGCATCTGCAAAACAGCCATTGTCTATGAGTAATGATAAGTATGGGAATTGCCGGTGATGTGACGAATGTCTTGATGGCAATAGCCTCTGTTGAATGGTTAAAAAACGTTTTATACCTTATAGAAGTGCTTCGGCTTTTTTCACGCTACCGGCTTTTAATATGAGTTTTTTAACTTCATCATAGTCTTTGTATTTGGGATTGCGCTCCATGAAAATTCTCACAGCACGGTCGATGAGCTTTGCGTTGATGAGTTTTGCATTCACCATTTTGTTGCCTTCAACACGTCCGAGACGTATCTGCACTGTGGTGCTTATCATGTCGAATATCAGTTTCTGTGAGCTGCCGGCTTTCATTCGGGTACTTCCCGAGACGAACTCGGGTCCTGTTATAACCTCCACTTTATAGTCGGCTTGGCTGGCTATGGGTGAGTTGGGGTTGTTGACGATGCATCCTGTTGTGATGCCGTTAGCACGACAGTGTTGCAATGCTGCAAGTACGAACGGAGTGGTTCCGCTGGCAGAGATGCCTACAACGATGTCGGCAGTGGAAATGTTTTTGTCGATCAGTTGTTGCCAACTGTTTTTTGTGTCATCTTCACGCGACTCACGTGTTTGTGTCAGACACTCCGTTCCACCAGGGAATATAGCTTGTATTTGTGTGCCGTCAGTGCCGTATGTGTTTTGCACTTCTATGGTGTCGAGTGTTGCAAGTCGTCCGCCAGTTCCACATCCCACATAGAATAGCCTTCCGCCACACTTCAGTTTTTGTTCTATCGTAGCGATGAGTTTGTTGATTGCCGGTAGTGCATTGCCTATGGCAACGGGAACTTTCATGTTCTCGCAGTTTATATCAGCTGTGATTTGTGCTATGGTCATTTGTTCGAGATGGTCATAGTGTGATGGTTGCTCTGTAATTCGTTTGTCCATTGTGTGATGCTTTTTTGGATGTTAGGTGCAAAAATACAATAAATTATTGAACCATGTTCATATTAGGATGTTTTTTTTGATCGTTTTCGTTAAGCCAGATGAGCAGAGTTAACTTTCCGTTTAAGTGAGCGAAAAATCAAGCTCGCTTGAAGTTTTCCGAACGTGAGGAAAGTCAACGAAGTTAAGTACACTTAAACTCTGCCATGGCGAGAAAAGTATTATAAGGTTCCTTGCAGAAAAACAAAAGAGGGATACATCACTTTTGATGCACCCTCTTAGTAATATATCGGGAGATTTTATGTTTCAAATTTGCAGTTTGTTTCAGATTACATCATTAACTGAGCCCTTTTTCAAAGTGGACTCAGTTAATGATGTAATACTATTTCAGCACACCAAGTTCCTTGCCCACCTTGATAAATGCAGCGATAGCCTTGTCAAGTTGCTCACGTGTATGACCGGCAGAGAGCTGAACGCGGATGCGAGCCTCACCTTTCGGAACTACGGGGTAATAGAATCCCGTAACATAGATGCCTTCCTCAAGCAGGCGGTTTGCATAGCGCTGAGACAGCGGAGCATCGTAGAGCATTACAGCACAGATAGCGCTCTGAGTAGGTTTGATGTCAAAGCCGGCAGCGAGCATCTTGTCGCGGAAGTAGTTTACATTCTCTACGAGGCGATCGTGAATGGTGTTATCCTCCTTCAGCATCTTGAACACCTCAAGGCTTGCACCGATGATTGATGGAGCCAACGAATTGGAGAAGAGATACGGACGACTGCTCTGGCGCAGCATGTCGATAATCTCCTTACGACCAGTAGTGAATCCACCGAGAGCACCACCGAAGGCTTTGCCCAAAGTGCCGGTATAGATATCTACACGACCGTATGTCTTGCAAAGCTCACTCACACCATGACCCGTTGCACCCACAACACCTGCAGAGTGAGACTCGTCAACCATGACAAGAGCATCATATTTCTCTGCCAAGTCACAGATTTTATCAATAGGTGCCACATTGCCGTCCATAGAGAACACACCATCGGTGCAAATGATACGGAAGCGCTGAGCCTGGGCATCCTGCAAGCACTTCTCCAATTCCTCCATGTTTGCATTAGCATAGCGGTAGCGCTTTGCCTTACACAAACGCACACCGTCGATGATAGAAGCGTGGTTGAGTGCATCAGAGATGATAGCATCCTCCTCAGAGAGGAACGAGCCAAACAAGCCACCATTGGCATCGAAGCATGCTGCATATAAGATAGTATCTTCTGTTTGGAAATACTCTGAGATGGCTGCCTCAAGTTCCTTATGGATATCCTGTGTACCACAAATGAATCTTACCGACGACATACCGAAACCACGGCGATCCATCATTTTCTTTGCACCCTCAATGAGGCGTGGGTTATTAGCCAAACCAAGATAGTTGTTTGCACAGAAGTTGAGCACTTCCTTGCCCTTTACCTGAATAGCTGCCTGCTGTGGGCTTTCAATGATACGCTCCTCTTTATAGAGGCCTGCTTGCTTCAGATTCTCCAATGCGCTTGCGAGATGTTCTTTTACTTTTCCGTACATAATAGGATTATTTAAAAGTTTTAGTTATTGAAATGCAAAATAACTCATTTTTTTCCAAACTAAAAAAGGTTTTTTTGTTTTTTTTCAATAGAACAAAAAAATGAGCGGTTTTGTATTGCTATTTGGAAAAAAATGCTTTCCTTTGTACCTATAAACGCTAAAAATACATAATACTATGAACATTATCTTGGTTATAGGATCAACAGGCCAGATTGGCTCAGAGCTTACAAGGAAGTTAAGAAGCATTTACGGAAACGCAAATGTTGTAGCTGGTTACATAAAAGGCGCTGAGCCTAAAGGGGAACTTGCAGAGGCAGGACCAATGGCAGAATGCGATGTAACAAATCCTCAGATGATTGCCGATGTAGTGAAAAAGTACAACATCGACACCATCTACAACCTCGCAGCATTACTGTCTGTTGTTGCAGAGTCGAAGCCACGCCTGGCATGGAAAATCGGTATTGACGGCCTATGGAACATCCTCGAAGTAGCTCGCGAGTGCGGTTGCGCTGTATTCACTCCGAGTTCAATCGGTTCGTTTGGTTTGAGCACGCCAAAGATGCTCACACCGCAGGACACCATCCAGCGTCCGCGCACCATCTACGGCGTATCAAAGGTAACAACAGAGCTTCTCAGCGATTACTACTTCAACAAGTATGGTGTAGATACTCGCGCTGTGCGCTATCCTGGTGTTATCTCATACATGACACCTCCAGGCGGCGGCACTACAGACTACGCTGTTGACATCTACTACTCAGCCGTTCGTGGCGAGAAGTTTGTCTGTCCGATTAAGGAGGGCACACTCATGGACATGATCTACATGCCGGATGCATTGAAGGCTGCCATCAACATTATGGAGGCAGACCCCACACGCCTTGTTCACCGCAACGCGTTCAACATCGCTTCGCTCAGCTTTGGACCAGAGACCGTCTTTGCTGCAATCAAGAAGTACAAACCTGAGTTTGAAATGGTTTACGATGTAGATCCGTTGAAACAGAGCATCGCAGAGAGCTGGCCCGACCGCATGGATGACTCTTGCGCTCGAAATGAATGGGACTGGTGTCCGACCTACGACCTCGACACCATGACAAAGGATATGCTTGAGAAACTTACCATAAAACTCAAAGGATAAACATATCGAAAGAACATACAAGTGGAGAACGTTTTCGTTAAGCCAAATGAGCAGAATAAAGCTCGCTTTAATTCTGCCATGGCGAGAAAACGAAGGATGAAATCCAACACTTCTTCATCTCCATAGCTCTTCTGCTGGAGGTCAGACCAGTCGAACATGTTGTCATTTTCGATAAGCAGATTGTCTGCAAGTTTCCATCCGTCGTTTCTCGAAGTCCACGGTTGAGGCTGATAACCGGCTATCATTCTCAGAATGGAATCGTTCATCTGATTATGGTCCCCTTCGTTCCATAGACGTAAAACAACAATACATCCTCGGCGGGCTGCCTCTTGGGCAAATGTTATTACTTCGTCGATGTACTGTTGAGGATTGTCTGTGTTGTTTCCTTCGCGCGAATGGAGTGAAATTTGCGGCTAAAGGTGCATTTGGAAAAGTCAAAGGCGTGTTTGGCAAGAAGAAAAAGTAATATGTTTCGTCATATTACATTTGTATGATGTGAAAGATAGGGCTGGTTTCCCAATGTGGAATCCAACCCTATTTGCTTCTCTTAGCCTTGATTCCACAATGCACGGCGTGGCGCAATGTTCGCATACAGAAAATTCAGTTTTCAAGAAAATTTCGACCACTCGACCATACCTATAGTATAACATGCAGTAGCTTAGAGATTTAAGTGGTAGTCGAAGCCTAAAATTTTCGATCACCATCGACCACCATCGACCACGCAAATTTTTTTCATCTATCGTAAACAAGATATACTAAGTGGGCCATGGTGTTGATGTCTAATTGGGGGTGCTGATGTTTATCAACGCTTTTTCAAACCTTGATAATATTTTTATCAAACGTTGGATAATACCTTTATCAAACGTTAGATAATACCTTTATCAAACGTTAGATAATACTTTTATCAAACGTTGGATAATACTTTTGTCAAACGTTGGATAATACTTTTGTCAAACGTTGAAAAAAACTTTGCCAAACGTAAGACAATACTCTTGCCAAACGTTGGACAATACCCTTGCCAAACGTTGGACGATACCCTTGTCAAGACTAACAAACACAATAATATAGGCAACAGGCCAGATCTCAATACTGTCATTCCCGTTACTACCGGCGCTATGGTGTCAGGAAACGGATGGCAGAGTGTGAAATTTGGCAAATCGGCAACTGGCAGATACATCGCTCTACAGTGTTTCGATACACAAGACGGTACTCCGCTCTCTGTTGCTGAGATATATCTGAGAGATGTCAACGGGCAACGCATTGCTCGCGACCAATGGCAGGTGAAATATGCTAATAGCGAGAACGAAAAGGGAAATCACACTGGAGACAAAGCTTTTGACCTGCAAGAGTCAACGTATTGGCAAACTGAAGAGTCGGCAGAAATGCCACATCTCTTGGTGATTTCTCTGATGTTTTCTTATTCTGAAGAGGAATTGTAAAATGCATAATGAAGAAAAGTATCTGTTATAGGTATGTTTTTGAACAACATTCGATTTTTTTTTCGTAATTTTGTGGCATAAAATCAAGTAAATATAAGATATGAAAACGATTACATCTGAAACCGGAGAGAAAATAAAGATTGTTGTAGGTGACATAACTAAGTTAGAAGTAGATGCCATCGTTAATGCTGCCAACAAGACTCTGCTGGGTGGAGGTGGCGTGGACGGCGCTATTCATAAAGCCGCTGGTATTGGACTTCTGAAAGAGTGTAGAACCTTAGGTGGCTGTAATGTGGGTCAAAGTAAAATGACAGAAGCATATCAACTGCCTTGTAAGAAAGTCATTCATACCGTTGGACCTATATGGTATGGTGGCTCTGACAATGAACGCAAAATGCTGGAATCTTGTTATGATACCGCGATGCAACTTGCAGAGGAACATCATTTGAAGAGTATTGCTTTTTCATGTATCAGTACCGGAGTATTTGGCTTTCCGAAAGCTGAAGCAGCACAAATTGCAAAACGTGTTATCTGCGAACATATCCGAAACGGCTACGATGGAGAGGTTATCATTTGTTGCTTCTCTGAAGATGATGCCCGGTATTATCTGTAGGGGAACTGGGCCTTATAGCTCAGCTCTTTAAATATCACTCATCCTGCATCGCAAAGTCTGGCTTGATACTAGAAAAAACATAATTACTCATGTATCGTTCTATTATTGGAAAGGAATAACTAAAAAGAGAATCCGCATAACTCACCTGAGCTATGCGGATTTATCTATCTATACCTTTCGGTAGTTATCTATACTTACTTAACCTCCTCAAATATAAACGCTATTGTGTATCATGCGATTACAAATACGCGTAAACGATAAGAGAATGTAAAAGGGGCTGTAAAGCCAAACAAAAATAGAAATCCCAAGTAAGGGACTATTTGTTCTATAAATCCAAACTATCCTCTTTTAGAAGGAAGTCGAAAAGACCTATTGTTAGTATGCCTTCTTCATTGCGACGTGGCATGATGTGGTCCTTCACAATGATAACCTTTTTGAAAGAATCATTAATGTTTGTAAGTGGGCGAGATTCCTGTATCTCTTTCTCCCTGTCAGGGATGGACAAGGCAGACTGCACATAATATTTCTTGCTGCCGAGGCTGGCAATAAAGTCCACTTCAAGTTGGATACGAACCCACTTGCCATCCTTGTCTTGCTTCTTTATCTCCACCATTCCAACGTCCACATTATATCCACGTGTGATAAGCTCGTTGTAGATGATGTTCTCCATGATATGCGTCTCTTCCTGTTGGCGCATATCGAGGACAGCATTTCTCAAACCAATATCAGAGAAATAGTATTTGGATAGTGTGTTGATGTATTTCTTACCTTTTATGTCGTAGCGTATTGCTTTATTTAACAGGAACGACTCAGACAGATAGGTGAGGTAATTCGCAATCGTCTGACTGCCAATGCTTACATTCTTAACGCTTTTGAAGGTATTCGACAATTTAGTAGGATTGCATGGAGCACCTATAGACGAAGCCAAAATTAGCACCAACTCACGCAGTTCATTATCGTTTTTGATTTTATGCCTTTCGATAATATCTGCCAAATAAACTGTTTCAAACAAACCCTTCAAGTAGTTGATTTTCTTTTCTTCGGTTTCAAAAGACTGTATAAGTGGCAAACCTCCATAGGTGTAATATTCACGCCATGCATCCAGCTTGTCACCGCCAACGGCAGAATAGAACTCTGCAAAAGATAGCGGATTCACATGGATGGTTTCTCCTCGGCCACGAAACTCCGTTGGGATATCCGAAGATAGGAAATGAGAGTTGCTGCCTGTCACGTATGTATCGGCATTATCAATATGACGGAAACTATTCAACACATCCACAAACTCGTCCATCAGTTGTACCTCATCTATGATGATGTAATACAGTTCTTTGTCCTTGATTCTGTCATGAACATAGTGAAGCATAGTGTCTGGATTTCTCAGTTCCTTGTTCATGCGATCTTCAAGGTCTATGCGGATGATGTGGTCATCTGCCACTCCATTATCTAATAGGTAGTGATAGAACAAGACGTTCAGCAGATACGACTTGCCACATCTGCGGATTCCTGTTACCACCTTGATAAAGCCATTCTGACGGCTTTCTATCAGCTGCTTTAGATACCTGTCTCTTTTTATCTCCATTGCTTGTGTTAAATTTTTGCCAGTATTGGCAACTTTTTACAGTGCAAAGGTAATGATTTAAATCCTATTGCACAAGGTTTACATTAAAAATCTGCCAATCTTGACATTTTTTTAATGCAGAGATAGCAAGAGTGACCAAAATTTAGTTTCAAATTGAGACAATCTCAAAGCATTTGGAGAAACGAACTTTTTATGATTTTCTCTGAACTTTTCTCCGAACCAAATACATCCTCCTCCGAACTATCATTGCCTCCATATATGAATGCGATTTCCGCGGAGAAAACCATATGGTTGTCAGTCATTTCAAAAGATATTTCAAATACACATTATATTTAATAATAAGCATGAATATTGTCATGTACTCATCAAAAGATTGGTCTTTTAATCAAATTTTGGCTTATTTATGGAGTTTTTTTGAGCATATCAGCATTTGTCTCGATTATTTTTTGTAACTTTGCCGTCAAACAACAGAAATCTATCATGGCAAAGTTAAATCGTATAAGAGTTGTTCTCGCAGAACGCGACTTGAACAATAAGTGGCTGTCCGACAAACTCGGTAAGGATCCTGCTACTGTGTCCAAGTGGGTCACCAATACCACCCAGCCAAGCCTTGAAGCCCTCATTGCAATAGCCAATGCGCTTGAAGTGCCTGTGCAGGAGTTGGTGAGACAGGAAGAATCCAATCAAGAGAAATAAGTCAACTGACGAACGAAGCAAGAGCAGAGTCAAAGCTTGTTTTGGCTATGCCTTGCAAGAAGGAAGAAGACGAAGTCAAATGATAACAAAAGACGAAATACAAGAACTGCTGCATAGCACGGAAACCTATCGTGTGGAGCGAACCACGTCAACAGGTGACATGGATAAGTTCCAAGAGGCCATCTGTGCCTTTGCTAACGATCTGCCCAATTCGCGCAAGAATGGCTACCTGATATTGGGCGCTTACGACAACGGAGAGTTGTCGGGGTTGAAGGTCACTGATGACTTACTGAAGAAGATTGCAGCCATACGCAGCAACGGAAACATCCTGCCTATACCTGTTATGAGTGTTGACCGTTTCCAGTTCCCGGAAGGTGACTTGCTGGTTGCTGAGGTCTGTCCGTCTGACCTGCCACCTGTGCGCTATCGTGGACGAACTTTTATTCGTATCGGTCCTCGTCGTGACATAGCTACAGAAGCAGAAGAGCGCATCCTTGCAGAACGAAGAATGTCATTCATGGCCACCTTCGATACCATGCCTTGTTTGGCTGCCAAACTGAATGATGTCAACACGGACTTGCTGCATACAAAGTATCTGATACCGTTATTAGGCAATGAGTTAGTGGAATCTGATACTCGTCCCATCGAGGAACAGATGGCCGCTGTGGGCATGTATGACACTGAGCACCAATGCCCCACATATGCAGCAGTCGTACTGTTTGGCTACAAGCCACGCCGTTTCATGCCAGGTCTTTATGTGCAGTATGTATGCTTCAAGGGTGAAGACGTGACCAGTGAGGTAGAGAACGAAATGCAGTTGGAAGGCAATTATTGCGAACTGCTGCCACGTCTAGAATCGCTTTTGGAGTTGTCTGTCATCAAGAAGAAACCTGTTTTTGTTTCTATCCTACGCGAGGAAATGGTCAGCAATTACCCCTATCTGGCTATCCGAGAGCTTCTTCTCAACGCCTGTATGCACCGAGATATGCAGAGTAATACGCCACTTCGCTTCTATGAGTTTGCCAGCCATCTGGAGATTCTGAATGCAGGCGGTTTGTATGGCAATGCCCGTCCTGAGAATTTCCCCAGTGTGAACGACTATCGCAACCCACTTGTAGCCAGTGCCATGAAGACGCTGGGCTATGTCAATATGTTCAATCGAGGTGTAGGACAAGTCCAGACAGACTTGAAGGAAAATGGCAACCAACCCGCAGAGTTCAACGTTAATCTTATCACGGCATTCAAGGTTGATGTGAGAGTCTCACAGAGTTATACCAATAACAATGGCGGTAAAGATGGCGGTGATATCGTAGAAAATGTCGTAGGAAAAGATCTTAATGACGTAGAAAAAACCTCAGATGTCGTAGAAAATGTCGTAGAAAACATAGAAAATGTCGTAGAAAACATTCTTGCAAGCATATCTAAGAATTCAACCATATCCACAAAAAAACTGGCAGCGATGTGTTCTCTTTCTGAAAGACAGGTACAGCGTATCATGACCAAATTGAAAGAACAATGTGTTATCCGTCGCATTGGGCCAGATAAAGGTGGACACTGGGAAATAATAGCACCACAGTCTTTGGAGAAAGATACCCAAGAATACTATTAGAAGTAAACAAGAATATAAAAACGAAATATAACTCTGATGGATTACGACAATGGATTCATATTGCAGAAGACGGTGGACTGGTCGTTGCTGAATGACAACTCCACGAACATCATTATCATCAGTCCCAATTACCACCGTATCATCCACAAGAACAATCCACACTTCAACCGCAAGAAGTTCCAGTTCGAGTTCCCAAATGGTAAGGTATTGCGGCTGAAGCTGTATGAACATTTGAAAGTTTGATACTTTATGGAGATACTATCACATTTCAGAACCATAGAAGAGCTTACTAAAACACTCTCGCGAGAACAAGGATTACTGAGCGAGATGTTTGAGAAGCGGAAACTGATGAAGTTTCCGCAAGGACTGGCTTTGGAATTGGTGGGTGGTAATGAAGCCCGACTGAGAAAACTGCTGGATTATGGTGTACTAGTGGAAACGGGTAATACAGTAGAGATTGAGAGTGACTATCTCAATTTCTTTGAAGAAGTATTGAACGTGAACGAGGAAATTAGTGTTCTGAGCGTACAGGAATGTATCAACACTCTAAAAGAACACATTGGCTATTTCTTACAAGAAACGAATACCAACCGTAAGGCAGGATATCAGGATAGTGTACGGCAACTACTGAAGAAAACGGGATTCAGGACTCTGAAGAATGTGGTGGACCTGAAACGCAATATGGATAATGCGTATAAGCAAGAGCCTAACTATATTATCAAGAAAAAGAAACTTCAGAACCTTGATGAGAAAAGTCACAGTATCCGTTCGATGATACGTGAATGTGAGAAACTGATGGACAATGAGTACGCCTTCTTCCTGATGGCCAATGATCCACACATGGCAAAGACGTGCAGCGACGTGAAACACGACTTTGTAGAGGCGTACCATGCGTTGATGGAAATAGACAGGCAGATTATTGTTTATATCAACCAGATAGAACAGCAGAACCAACTCTATAAGAAGATACGTAAGCTGAAATATCTGCAAGACCAGTTGCTTATCAAGACAGATACCAATCTGGTGCAGGTGCTGGATGAAAGTAATCCGCTATGGATGGAATCCCGCCAATACAGCAAAATAAGGCTCTCTTTGGAAATGCTTAGAGAGAATGACCAGATAGTAAGCATTCTGAGACGGATAGCCGAGCGCAATGGTCTGCGGAAAACAGCCAGGACAGAGGCGGAACCGCTGACAGACGAGGACTTGCAAGACCATGTGCAGCGGTTAAAAGGTGTCGATCCTGCTGAGGTATGGAATGCCTTTTCTGCTTCGAGCTACAACCTGTTTGATTTCATCCTGAGATATGATTATAAGACCAAGCGTGATATAGAAGATCACGCAGCTCTCTTTTGCCAACTGGTCATTTTGCATCCTGAAGAATGCCGAATGACAGGGAAATACGCCACCTATCAAGACATTGAATATCCTATCATCTATGCGAAATAATACTCAACGAATATACGAGCGACTGAGCCGCGGAGAATTCCTTTCGGTGGACAGTACTGAAGCCTCTATCCGTCATCTGTACGAGGATATTGAGGAGAACTTCGATGATTATGCAGACTTCTTCAAAGAGATTGGTTTGCAATTGGAGAGTGGCAACGGCTACTTTTACTTCTCACGTATTGGTGAGGGTAAACAATCCATAGAACAAAAGTTAGAGAGTTTTTCGAAATGGCTTGACTATCTGGACTTCCTGAAGACCTATAACCAGTCGTTTACGGCGGGCTATCAGTTCCGAAAGAGCAATCTGATAGAGCAGATCAGCCTGGACATTGAACTGAAAGAGAAAGCAGGTCATCTCTATAAGAAATATGGCGTAGGCTCCTATTTAGAGATAGTGAACAAACTGTTGCAGGAAATGCAGAGTATGGGCTTTGCCGAGTGTGTCAGTGAGCAGGACGAAACCTATAAGATTACATCTGCATTTCACTATGCTGAAGAACTGGTTAACATGATTCAAATAGCCAACGAAGATGAAATACCTGAATAAGATCATATTTATCAATAGCGCCAATATACCCTACGCTGAAATTTCTGTAGATGGCAACGTACATTTCACGGGAACCCAAGGTGTGGGCAAGAGTACTGTGCTGAGGGCATTACTTTTCTTTTATAATGCTGATAAGCATCGCCTTGGCATACAGCAAGCTCAAAAGTCGTTTGACGAGTTCTATTTCCGCCAGTCAAACTCTTATATCCTTTACGAGGTAATGCGCGACAATGGGGCATACACTATTTTGGTGAGCCGTTATCAGGGACGTGCCTCATGGCGATTCATAGATGCTCCTTATCAGCGTGATTGGCTCGTAGATGAAGACAAACAAGTGTTGAGCGATTGGGTTAAAATACGCGAGCGAATCGACAAAAACGTGTCTGTATCTGCAAGAATAGATTCTGGCGTGATGTTTAAGGATATCATCTTTGGCAATACTCACGACCACAAATACACTCGCTATGCCTTGGTGCAGAGTGCCCATTATCAGAATATTCCACGAAGCATTCAGAACGTATTTCTGAACACCAAACTGGATGCCGACTTCGTGAAGAACACCATCATACAATCTATGGCAGATGAGGATCTTCCCATCGACCTGCAGACTTATAGAAGACTGGTGACTGACTTTGAACGCGAGTATGACGAAATAGACTGCTGGTTCAGGCAGACTCGTGACGGTAACTACCCTGTGCGCCAACAGGCAGTGAAGATTGCTGAACAGGGGAGGAGAATCGTGGCTCTCGACCAGCAATTATTAGATGTATGGCGGATGTTGAATCACGCTGTGGCTGAAAGCGAAGAGAAGATACCACTCTTGGAATCTGAGGCTACTGAACTAAAAACAGACATCGATAAAGAGCGCACCCGTGAAAAAGAACTTACAGCAGAATATGAAAAGGAAAAAGATGCGCTGAACCAAGAATTGGGAGGCAAAAAGAGTAAACTGAAAGAGATCGTTCAGGCAAGAAAAGAATTTGAAGCACTGGGTATCGAAGAGAAACTTGCATTGGCCGCTCGTGAAGAAAGCATCAAACAAGAGACTGCTGATAAGCAAATGTTATTGGATGACCTATTGAAAACCCATGCGTCGATAGAGGAAAAATACAATATCGCCAAAGGGAAGCTGGAGAATGCCCGTCAGTCATTTGAAAATGCTCAAAAAGAAGCCTATTATCAGAAGCAAGAGTCATTGCAAAAGGAACGAAAGCTGCTAGAGGATGAACGAACGAAAAACAGAAACTCACTAATGGATGCCTTCAACAATTGGCGGCATGAATCGGATGAGCGACTGGAGTTGTTACAGAAAGAACAAAACAGGGCTGACAATGCCGTAAAAGATTTGCGCTTGTGGCATCCCAAGGCTTATGAAGTGACTCAGATAAAGGAACAGCTTCGGAAATTGGAGGTAACAGAAAAGGAGAACGCTGCACGACAAACAGCCGTAAAGAGTCAGATTGCTCAGATCACCACTGAGTATGAGATGAAAGAAGCAGAACTGAAACAGGTCTCTCAGCGCGAGCAAGAACGTTTAGAAACTAACCGATCACAGTATAGAGAGCAAATCACCAAGATTGAAGAATTGCTTTCAAATCTTGACGGTTCGTTGTATCAATGGTTAACAGAAAATGCTGAAGGTTGGGAAGAGACCATCGGAAAAGTGGTTGATGAAGAAAGAATCCTATATGCCGGAGGACTTGAACCCCAATTTGTAAAAGCAGCATCTGATGGCTTATTTGGTGTCAAGCTGAACTTAGACAACATTGATGCCGTACATCGTACCCCCGATGATTATCGTACAGAGAAGAAACATTTGGAAGAGCAACTGCAACAGACAAACCGAGAACTGACACAACTGCCTGTCACACTTCAAGAGGACATTTCGAAACTTGGAAAGAAATATGCTGTTCAGCTCAATCCGCTCCGTCAGCAAGCAACATTGTTGAAAGTGGAAGAAGAACAGATTCCCGTAAAGCGTCAGGATCTGCAAAATCAGCAACACAAGTTGGAGATGGAAGAGCAAGATCTGATTGCACAGGAAAAGGAAATGCGTGAACGGGCTTTCAATGAGGCTCTGCTTAAAGTACAGGCAGAAAAAGAAGTTCGCGAGGCGAAAGAGGCTAAGAATAAAAAGGAACTCAAAGACCTTGATACAGCCTTCAACAAAACCTCAAAAGCCCTTGACGAAGAATTGCGTGCATTCAAGGTGTTGCAGGACAAAGAAGCGACCACTAGAGATCAAGAGTTCGATGCTCAAATGTCTCAACTTGACGAACAGCAGAAAGCAGAACTGGCAGGAAATGGCGTGGATGTGACGCTGCTGGAACAATACCGCAAAGCTTTAGACGCTCTCAAGGAATTGTCGAAACAGATAGAAGCAGAACGTCCAACGGTCATCAGATATCGAGATGCAGAGCAAAATCTGTTTGCGAAAGAACCTGTAATCAAGAAGAGTATCAAGGACATTGAGCAACAGCTTGCAATGATGCGTCAACGCTATGAAGACAAGCGTACCCGTATCGAGAAGAAACAGCAGGAGTTGGAAGAACGTCAGAAGTCGATTCTGAAGGACTTGACGCACAGACGTGAGGGACTAAACCAATACCATCAAATGGTGGAGAACGAGCATCTTGTGCCAGACACATTCCTCTCAGATGACAAACTGATAGTGGGCCATCAGGACTGTCAACAACTCATCAGCCAATTGAGAGGAATAGTCAATCAGAAGCGGGAAACGATAGAAAAACTGAAGGATACTGTTATCAACTTCAATCGCAACTTCAAGCCTCAGAATGCGTTCCATTTCAATACGATGCCTGTAACAGATAATGATTATTTGCAGATTGCTGTTGATTTGCAAGACTTTATGGACAACAACAAAATTGAAGAGTTCCGCCGTCGCACCAGTGAGCATTATAAAGATATTCTGGGACGTATCTCTACAGAAATTGGTGCGCTAATGAAGCGTAGATCAGATGTGGACAGCGTGATACTCGATATCAACAGGGATTTTGTAGAGAAGAACTTTGCTGGTGTCATTAAAAGTATCGAACTCAGAGCCAATGAGTCATCCGACAGACTCATGCAGTTGCTCATGGCCATTCATGACTATACAGTGGAGAATGCGTTGTCGATTGGTGAACTCAACCTTTTCTCAAGCGACAATCGTGACGAGGTGAACCGCAAGGTTGTAGATTACCTGAAGAGTCTCTCCCATCAGTTGCAGGATGAACAAAGTCGCCCAACGGTATCACTTGGCGATGCATTCCGTCTGCAGTTCAGAGTGAAAGAAAACGATAATGATACGAACTGGGTAGAACGTATCAATAATGTGGGGTCTGATGGAACTGATATTTTGGTTAAGGCAATGGTGAATATCATGCTTATCAACGTGTTCAAAAAGAAAGCAGAAAGGAAGAATGGCAATTTCATCGTACATTGTATGATGGATGAGATTGGGCGACTTCATCCCAATAACATCAAAGGCATTCTACAGTTTGCCAATTCGCGTAACATCTATCTCATTAACAGTTCGCCAACGTCATATAACCCATACGATTACAAATACACCTATCTACTCAGTAAGCATGGTGTAAAGACAAGAGTGGACAAATTGTTGAAACGAACAAAATAGGACTGAATTATGGCAATAAGCGTATCCATACAAGCATTGATTTCTGGTGAGCAGGTGGCTGGTTCAAAGCTAAGCAACAAACTGCTTGATGAACTGATGGCAGAAGGGCTGTTGTCAGTCGTGACTCATGGTTCGAGAAAATCATATCGCGCTCGCGACGTTGAGGCCTTGAAAAGATATCTCATAGACAAGGATGAAAGCTATCGAATGCTTGAAGTCAGCAGTTTCGTTTCTCGTGCTTCTTTGGCGGCAGAAACAGGAAACTCTAAGTTAATGACAGTTCGCTCTTGCCCTGGCTTCCCTGTTAATAGCTACGAGCCCATCTCATGTTCACTTTGCGACAAAGATTTTGTTGTCAATCCACATGAAGGCAGCTTTGTGTTCATCGACAACTGGCAGCAATTTTTTATTCCTCAAGACATAGTCGTTGTGGGTATTGAGAACATGGAGAACTTCCGTAGGATTCGTCAGCAAAAGAAATTGTTTGAATCTGTGCTGGGTAATATGCCGCTGCTGTTTGTCTCTCGCTATCCACAATCGACAGACCTGCGTAATTGGCTTATGGGTATTCCAAATAGGTACGTACACTTCGGTGATTTCGATTTAGCAGGAATTCACATCTTCCTGACAGAATTCCAAAAATATCTTGGTGATCGTGCATCGTTCTTAATCCCTTCTGATATTGAACAACGATTGACTCAAGGTTCTGCAACTAGGTATAATATTCAATACAACAAATTTCATACACTTCGGTGTACTGATACAAAATTGCAGTCGTTGATTGAGTTGATCATGAATTATCATAAATGTTATGACCAGGAAGGGTACATTATAAAATAAAAACAATAGTTACGCCTATGAAGATTGGAATTTATGAGCAGATAATCAACCATTTGTTCGAAAAGAAAATCTCTTCGATTGACCAGAACCGGTTTTACATCGGGGAGCGGGTCATTAAGAAGGATGAGGTGGCAAAGTTGCTGTCGATGTATTTGACGAGCATCTTTGAACAGGTGCTGTCGGATATGGTTGATATAAATGATGAGACTGATGAAGAAGACGAACAAAAAGATTCATCTGTCAAAAGGGGGCTGGAGTTAGCCAATTCCATCATTCGTAAACTGGTTAATGAGTTCCATTTGAATTCTGGCAACTTGGTTTCTGCTCAGGCCAAGATTTTGACAGCAGTAATTGATAAGACTCAATCGGATTATCCAGATTTGGCAAAACGTCTGGAGGAGATGATGCCAATGAAGGGTCTCATAAACGGGGCTCTGTTTACAGGCAAGGGGATGAAGATGTATACGGAGTTACAGAAAGAAATAGCCTCAGCTGATGAAATCCGTTTGATGGTGTCGTTTATCAAGAAACGTGGGCTTGCTCTTATTTTGCCACGGTTGAGAGAGTTTACCAACAGAGGAGGACAACTGAAGGTAATCACAACAACCTATATGCAGGCTACTGATTATGATGCCATTATCCAGCTGTCATCGTTGAAGAATACAGAAATAAAAATTACATACGATATCTCCTCTGAGCGCCTTCATGCAAAAGCTTATGTTTTCCTTCGTGATACAGGCTTTAATACAGCATATATAGGTTCTTCAAATATCTCCGAACAAGCACTTAATACAGGTGCAGAATGGAATGTGAAGGTAACGCAAATGGAGCAGCCACGAATGATGAAGACCATTCTTGGCGCATTTGATGCTTCATGGTGGGCAGATGGTTACGAGACTTTTGTGAATGGCGAAGATAACGAGAGGCTGAAAGCAGCCTTAAACAAAGAAGTGGATAATGAAATAGATTTCTCGACACTTAAGGGCTTAATTCGTCCTTTCGATTATCAGCAAGAGATTCTAGAACGACTTCAGGTTGAACGCGAGGTGCGGAATCATTGGAAGAATCTGGTGGTCGCTGCAACTGGAACAGGCAAGACCGTAATGGCTGCCAGCGATTACAAGGCATTTGCAGAGAAACACGAACGTGCCCGTCTGTTGTTCGTGGCTCATAGGGAAGAAATCCTCCGACAGAGTCTCCAGACTTTCCGGCAAGTACTTTCTGACTATAACTTTGGCGAGAAATGGTATGGAGGCGAAGAACCTGCAAATTATGAATATGTGTTCGCCTCAAAGGACACATTGAACAACCGTTTGGAAAGTTTGTCATTACCTGAAGACTATTATGATTATATTGTCGTTGATGAGGTTCATCATGTGGCAGCATCTTCTTATCGTAAGATAATTAACCACTTTAGACCTAAAGTGCTTTTAGGATTGACGGCTACTCCTGAGCGAATGGATGGAGAAGACATTACACAAGACTTTGATGGTACCATTTCTGCTGAGATACGTCTTGATGATGCACTGAACAAAGGCTTGCTGGCTCCGTTTTATTACTATGGTATAACAGACTCCGTTGATTATTCAGAGGTTGCCTGGGACAAAGGTCATTATGTGGCATCTGAACTTTCTCGTATTTATAGTTACAATGATGCACGTACTGCTGTGATTTTGCAGTCTTTGCAGAAGTATCTGACCAATATTCGTGATGTCAGGGCTTTGTGTTTCTGTGTTGACCAGCAACATGCCAAATATATGGCTTCCAAATTTACGCTATGTGGATTGAAAGCCGATGTGCTGACCAGTGAAAACGCACAGATGCGAGCACCGCTTTACAGACGATTGAAGAATAAGGAAATCAACTATCTATTTGTAGTGGATATGTTCAACGAGGGTGTAGATATACCCGAGGTTGATACAATTCTTTTCCTTCGTCCCACGGAGAGTCTCACTGTGTTTATCCAGCAGTTTGGACGAGGTCTCCGCAAAGCAGAGGGAAAGACACATGTTAATATACTTGATTTTGTAGGTAACAGTCGAGCTGAATTCAATTATACCGACCGTATGCGTGTGATGCTCGGCAGAACGTCAATGAGTGTCGTAGAGGAAATGGAACGCGATTGCCCTCACTTGCCTTTAGGTTGCCGAATTATACTGGAGCCAAAGGCAAAGGAGCATATCCTGAACAATATCAAGGGGGCTATTCAGCGTTTTACGGTACGAAAGGTCATCGCATTGGTACAGAACTTCGAGAGACATCACTCAGTTCCGCTTACGCTCTCCAATTTCGTAAGAATCTATCAGATGCCCGTAGATAAGCTCTACAAAGGGAGAACGTGGAATCAGATATTGTTTGAGGCTGGGGTGTGCGAAGAGCAATCTCGTTTTAATGAAGAGCTAAGTCGTGCCGTATTCCGTAAGTGGTCTGCAACGGACTCGTATTCCTATTTGAGCTTTATCGAACAACTTGCAAAACGAGCGTTCAAAGTGAGAGTAAACAGAATGAATGCTGTTGATCAAAAGCGATTGCTGATGCTCTACTACGACCTTTTTGAGACGGCTGGAAGATTTGTAAGCCTCCAAGATATGGTTGATACCCTTGCTGCTGACAAACTATTCTTTGAAGAGCTTGCTGAGGTGATAGGAGTGATGCTTCAAGAGAACAAAGCCTACGAGAAGCCGGATAACTCCCTGTTGCCAAATTTCCCATTGAAGCTCCATGGCGTATATACAAAGGCACAGATTCAGGTTGCTATCGGAACATCGACGTTGGCACGAAAATCGCCAGCTCGCGAGGGTATGGAACGCAACAAACTGCTGAATGTGGAGGCTATGTTTGTCGATATCATCAAGAATCGTGAAGAGGGCTCTACGACTGATTACGACGACAAGGCGTTGTCACCCTATCTATTCCAATGGGATACTCGGAACCGAGTAAAGCCTGAATCAAATGAAGGTCAGGCTTATATCCATCAGACACAGACCATGCTGCTCTTTGTCCGTGAGCAAAAGAACTTTGTTGAGGACAAGACTCGCACAATGGGATATGTTTATTTGGGTCGTGTTACCCTGAGCGGCTGGGAGTACAAGAATTTAGGAAATAGGATGCAAATGCAGATACGTTGGAATATGGTGGAACCGATTCCCGGCAGCGTGATGCATTTCGCACGAATGAAAGAAATGGCATAATTATGAAACAGATAGAAGTTGTAGCTGCGATTATTCGCAAAGATGATAAGATATTCGCCACACAGCGAGGATACGGCGAGTGGAAAGACTGGTGGGAGTTTCCTGGTGGGAAGATGGAAGCGGGTGAGATACCTGAAGAGGCATTGAGGCGTGAGATATGGGAAGAGCTGGAAACGCGGATTGTGGTAGAGAATCTAGTGGAGACGGTGGAATGGGATTATCCTCAATTTCATCTTTCCATGCATTGCTACCTCTGTCATGTGGAGAGCGGACATCTGGAACTGAAAGAACACGAGGCAGCGAAGTGGCTCAACAAGGATGAACTGGAGAACGTCAACTGGTTGCCTGCGGATTTGAAGATAATAGAGAAAGTGAGATGCGAAATAATATAAGCAATAATATAAAGACGAGTAAAGGCGTTATTAGTATATGGCACTTACAATAGATGAACTGAAAATACAGATACAGAGTGACGAGCATCGTCAGCTGGAGTTGAAGAAGACCACAGGTGAATTGAAGGATGGTATGCATTCTGCTTGCGCCTTCTTGAACACCGAAGGTGGCTGGCTCATCTTCGGTGTTGCTCCCAAATCATTGAAGATTCAGGGTCAGCAGGTTACTGACAACACCCAACGTGAGATTGCCCAGGCTCTGAGTTACATGGAGCCACAGGTTGATGTGCGGGTCGAGTATATCGACATTCCTGATCGGCCAGACCACAAAGTGATTGCCATGCACTTTGATGGATGGGCGTGGGGAATGGTGCCTTATACTTATCATGGTTGTCCTTACTACAAGGTGGAGAGTACAACGAAGGAGATGCCGC
This sequence comes from Prevotella sp. P4-98, assembly GCF_002251405.1. Taxonomy (NCBI): domain Bacteria; kingdom Pseudomonadati; phylum Bacteroidota; class Bacteroidia; order Bacteroidales; family Prevotellaceae; genus Prevotella; species Prevotella sp. P4-98. Next base: position 24,437 of record NZ_NPJC01000087.1, read on the forward strand.
GCGACATGTACGAAGAACGATTGCGTAGAAGTAAGCCAGACATGTTTGCTTGGGAAAGGCAGCCTTCAGAGTTTACAGACATCAGTTCATTGGATGAGAAACTGATACGTGGTGTCGTGCGTCTTGGTGTTGAAAGAGGCAGGTTGTCTGATCTGGCTCTAACAGAACCCATTGAGGATGTGTTAGGAAAATGGAAGTTGACGACAGGTAACAAACCTCTAAACGCTGCCACCGCACTCTTTACAAAAGATACAGGTATGTACACGCAGTTCACTATGCGCTTGGCTCGTTTCCAAGGAACTGATAAGAATGAGTTTATCGACAACCAACGTGTGGAGGGAAATATTTTCGTACTACTCAATGAGGCTATGAACTTCTTCCGCAAGCACCTGAACATGCATGGTAAAATAGTCGGGCTCGTTCGTGATGAATATCTGGAGGTCCCTGCTGAAGCTCTGCGTGAAGTGGTATTGAATGCACTTTGCCATCGTCAATACGAACGATATAATCTGACCATAGGTATTGCCATCTATGATGATCGTATCGAAATCGAGAATCCTGGTGTCCTGCCCCCACAGATTACACCTGAGAATATCCTACAGCCACATATTTCATATCCATACAATCCGCTTATAGCTAATGTGTTGTATAGTACAACCTATATTGAGAACTGGGGGTCAGGTGTGAAGCGCATCATGGAGGCTTGTCAAAAGAGAGGTGTAGCAGCCCCTATATGGTCTATCAATGGTGGTTTTGTTGTGGTAACATTCATGAGACCGGCAAAGGGTGATATTCAAGGTGTCCCTCAAGGTGTCCCTCAAGGTGTCCCTCAAGATGTCCCTCAAGGTGTCCCTCAAGATAAAGAACTTGATGATTGGATAGAGAAACAAATCAGAAACAATCCTCAAATCTCGACAGAAGATTTGGCCAAATTGAGTAATCGAAGTTCAAAAACCATAAAACGTCACCTTGCCAAAATGCCACACATCCGTTATGTGGGTAGTGGCTTTAGTGGTCACTGGGAGGTACTTGACAAAGAATAAAACCACCGTCGCGAAATGCGACAGTGGTTTCAACGTTTGTCTATATTAGACAAGACTCGATTACCACTTCAACCATTGAAAAATCAATTGCAAAAGACACCAGAGAGAATATAGCGAGGTGAAATACGTAATGCCTACCCACCACCAGAATACTTTGGGTGGCGGGTATACCCCTTTGCCCGACTTTATGAGTGACAGCAATTCTTCATTCTGATTTATTACTGTCCGCTAAAATGTGTACCTTTGTTCATAGTTACTTGAATTGAAATTTACAACAAGAAACAAAGGTAACTAAAAGGGCTGAATTCCAAGCGAGGAATCTAGCCCTAATTTTTTTATGCTCAAAAAAAAGATTTAGCGGACAGCAATACTTTCGTTTCCAAGCCACCTTGCTGCACTTAGGCGAACAATACTGGCTGTCAAGAGTCTTGGCAAGGAAAACTTCACCACAGACCTTACACTTGCGTTTGATTTCAAATCCTATTGCTGGCATATTTTCTACTTTTAAGTATGCATTAGTATGTATTGGTAGGAACAAGTCCCACATTATCTACTTTTTTGTTGTGTTGCAAATGTGCTGCAAATAAGCGATAAACAAGCGCATAACAAAGGCATAAGAAACAAGAACCTCATAAATGCAAAAAGCGTGCAACTCATTGAGCTGCACGCTTTTGCTTATTGTATATTATGTGTTTACCTTTTGGCATTACTTAACCTCCTCATATCTAATCTGTGCTGACATATAATCAGTTATCAATATTTGGTACAAATTGGGGACAAAACAATCGGTTATTGTCCATCTTGACCTTAGTTTCAAAGAACACGCTGCAAAG
>NZ_NPJC01000088.1:0-1092 GCF_002251405.1 Prevotella sp. P4-98
CTTCCCATTCCGAACAGAGAAGTTAAGCCCACTTGCGCCGATGGTACTGCAATGCAATGCGGGAGAGTAGGAGGCCGCCATCTTTTACAAAGCACCTTGTTTCAGCAATGAAGCAAGGTGCTTTTTTCGTTTCCTCCCTTTACGGATCCACGGAACACACAGAGTACACGGATCCACGGAACACACAGAGTACACGGATCCACGGAGCACACAGAGTACATGGAAAGATTCTGGTTAAAGATTTTTCTTAAGATTTTCGTAGGATGATAAAGACCACTCCCTCAGACTTCAGACTTCAGACTGCATTTTCGTTAAAGATTATATTTTAGTTGCCTGCCGGCAAGAAATCTTGGAGGAAATCTTCATGTAAAATCTAAGGACCTAAACGGTCCAGAAATCTATTTAAGATTGCTATCTTCCTAAAATATTTCTTGCCGTAGGCAACATCTTAAACAAGATTTCCCCCAAAGATTTCTTGCGAAGCAACCCCATAAAAAATCGTTTCCAGAAACTGTCAACTGTCAACTGTCAACTGTAACGCTTGTGAATGATGATATTTACTACGGATAGTTTTGGAATGACATTGATCTGTATTCATGACATAGCTGCAGACTGCAACTCCGGAAAGCTGAACGGGTATGCTCCGGAATATGCAAACAAGTGAAACAGTATCTGTTCCCCTGTTTCATCCCACTGTTTCATGGTTGCCTCATAAGTAAGTCATAACTAACTTCGCACTAAGTCCCAAAATTGGCGGACAATGATTGGAGGTACAATGAACAGAAAGGGAGAATACCAATGATGTGGAAATGAATTGTATGATTGGAATTGCAATCTAAAGCGTTACAGTTGACAGTTGACAGTTTGGGAAAAGCAAAAAATCATCCAAGCGTTACAATATAACAGTATAACAGTTTCCATAAACCATATTTTTGCGATGGGCTCCGAAAATGTCACACGGATTACACTCTAAGTTTGCAGAAGAATGCGACGCAGTCGCATAAATGTTAAATAATCAAGGTAAAACTATGATTGCTAAAGACAGTTTCGTACCTTTGTTGTAAAAAGGTAGAATCGGTCTGTCGAAGAGGT
>NZ_NPJC01000089.1:0-1411 GCF_002251405.1 Prevotella sp. P4-98
TGATGTGACCCCAAAAAGTTGGACGGTTTATCTTATTTGTTTTGATGTTGTTTCCTGTATTGTACAGGACTCATGCCGAGCCTAAGCTTAATTCTCTTGTTGTTATAGTACGAGATATATTCCTCCAATTCCTTCTTGAAACATTTGATATCATCGAACGAGTTTACATATAGTAGTTCGTTCTTCATCAGTCCAAAGAAGTTCTCCATCATGGAGTTGTCCAAACAGTTGCCCTTTCTTGACATGCTTTGCACAATGCCTCTTTCTTGAAGCATATTCTGATACTCCTTGTGCTGGTAGTGCCAGCCCTGGTCAGAGTGCATGATAAGGCCAGCATAGTTGGCCTTGTTGCCAAAAGCCTTCTTTAGCATCTCGGTCACCATCTTCAGGTTCGGACTGTCTGATATCGTAAAGCTGACAATCTCTCCATTCCAGAGGTCAAGTATAGTAGACAGATAGCACTTGCGATCTTTTATATTGACCTGAGAAACGTCTGTAGCCCACTTCTGATTTGGACCAGTAGCGCTAAAATCACGCTCAAGCACATTAGGTGCCGTCTTGCCGATTTGTCCTTTATAAGACCGATAATGGCGTACTTTTCTCTTGGCCTGGAGTGACATTTTTTGCATAAGCCTTGCAACAGTCTTGTGATTGATGCAAATGCCTTGACTGCGGAGCTCAATGCATATTCTCCTGTACCCGTAACGTCCTTTGTTCCTGGCGTATATGTCTGTTATCTTCTTACAGACTTCTTCGTGCTTGTCTTGTTTCTGCTTGATGTGATAGAAGAAAGTTGAGCGAGCCATCCCTACGACCTTCAGCAGATGCTTGAGGTCGTGCTTTGGCCTTAATGATTGGATGGCTTGTGCCCAGTCTTTAGCTCTCGGGCCTCCCTTTCGTCCATTAAAGCCTTTACTTTTTTTAATAGCGCATTCTCTGCTCTGAGATAAGCAAGCTCTTCAAGTAACTCATCCTTACTGAGCTGCCTGTCATTTATCTTCTTTGATACCATTTTCTGAGGTTTGTGTGATAATGGCAAAGTGCTGGAAGGCAAGTGACTCTCAGCCTGATAGGCTTTGTACCAGGTTCTAAACTGGACCTGAGAAACCTTGTGCTCAACACAGAACCGGAGCAAAGGTACATCTTTTTTCTGATATTCATGAATCAAAAACATTTTTTCTGATTCAGAATACACCCTGTACTTGCGTTTCTTGAGTCCTGCTTTACCGAAGATTTCGTAGTTGAGGTGCCATAACTGTTGCAAAGAGAAACTGACGCCTGTGAGTTCTCTTATCGTCTGCGCAGGCATTCCGTTCTCAATCATCTGACAGATAGCCAGACGTTCTTTCAATGAGCGTTTCTTATACTTCATATTCTTGTTGGTTGTGTCCAACTTTTGGGGTTCAGTTCA
>NZ_NPJC01000009.1:0-105454 GCF_002251405.1 Prevotella sp. P4-98
CGAAAATGCTGTAAAGATACAATTGTATAGTGCAATCATTGCATATTGCTTGGTTGCGATTGTTGAACGAAAAATGAAATTGAATATGGAAATGTATGATTTGTTAAGAATTTTATCTGTCTCATTGTTGGACAGAACCCCTCTCGTAGATTTGCTCGGCAAAAGCGAACCTGCCGAGAAGTTACAAACTGTAAGAGAATTAAGTCTTAAATTTATTTAGTGGACACTAGTGATTACAATTATGAAAAGAACTCATTTTTATTTTATCACAAGTATTCTACTTGCCCTCTTTACCTTTGCCATATCGTCATGTAGTGATGACGACAAGATAGAGGTCGTTAATATGATAGTAGAAATAGACTCAGAACCTGTTATTTTTTACGACATCGTTACAAAAGAGGAACCTGGCATGTGGGTAAGAGAGGAAGGCAAAAAGAATTGGAACAAGTGGCCTCAAGATCGTATTAAAGGTTTTTCGTTTGAGGAAGGTTATTACACTAAATTACAAATAATCAAGAAGATTGACCATAACTACGATGGCTATGACGGTGGATCTTCAACCAGCTATCAGCTGCAAAAGATACTCGAAAAGATACCATCGGAATCGATAAGAAACAAATAGTCACTCATAAAAGAACAGCACCATGGTCTGTGATACACTGGCAACCTTTATCATTTCTGCCTATATGGGAGCCGCTGGCGATTGCGCGGCTCTCTATCAGGGGCAGGTTGAAACTTCGATTTCACATGCGACCTGGACTACCCATCCTTACTGGAATAGTGACTCATTTCAACTAGGAAACATCTGCTATGATGGTAATGTCTATACCTTTGTACCTATGCGCTACAATATCATGGACAACCAACTTGCTGTTGTTGCACCAGACAGCAAACTCTCTATAGTTCCTAATCAGGACAAAATCAAATGGTTTGAACTTGATGGCAACCACTTTGAAAGAGAGCATGAATGGTTCATGCAGGTTGTGTATCAGGGCAGTCATGCTTCGCTATTGCTCAACAAAACCAAGCAAAACTATGGTGATGTAGAAATCGATCGGCGTTCCTATCATCAGATAAAGACCATTGACAGATATTACCTGCGATTGGCAGACGGATCCTTACACGAGGTAAAAGGGTATAAATCGCTGCGCCGGGCAGTACCGGCATACCGCAATGAGTTGCGACAGTATAAGCGCAAACACAATATAGGATTCTGGCAGAGCGTCAGACTGGAAAGTCTGAAGAGCTGTACGGAGTTTTTGGATGGCCTGATGGCAAGCCGTGAACCCAAGGCGCACCCCGAAGATACGACCTATACCGTCTCGGTAAATCCTACAGCGCCATGGGACAGCATGTCCATCAGTATGGCTGATGCAGCAGCGGTGCCAGTCTTTCAGGCATACGCTTCGGGCAGCACCCACCGTTTGAATTACAGCGATGAGAAACAGATAAAGCCGGGAACCGCAGGCATCACACCTCTTAATACCCAGCGAGAATACGAAATGCTCAAAGAGGTAGAGGTGTTAGGCATGCGCAAGAAGCAGTCGCAACAGTATAGCGGTGTAGAGTCGTTCCACCCCTCGCTACTTCGCAATGTCCCATTAGTCATGGGAGAAACTGACGTCTTGAAACTAGCATTGAAGTTGCCGGGAGTTGCCTCAACAGGCGAGGCTGGCAGCGGAATCAATGTGCGCGGCGGTGCTACGGAGCACACCCAGATACTCTACAACGGCAACACCATATTCAACCCGATGCACATGTTCGGACTCTTCTCGGTCATAGATCCCGATTTGGTGGGTGAGACCGATCTGTACAAGGGAGGCATCCCCAGTCAGTATGGCGGTCGTCTGTCGTCGGTCATGAATATAAAAGGGAAGACTCCCGATCGCAACAGCTTCCATGGATCAGCCAGTATCGGTCTTGTGACATCAAGAGCAGCAGTTGAAATACCTATCGTGAAAGACCGCATGTCGCTACTGTTAGGCGGTCGTGCCACCTATTCTGACTGGATGCTCAAACTAATCAACAAGAAGAACCACGATTCAGATTCGTGGAACGAAGGAGGCAACACCTACGGATACCGCGATGGCAAAGCCGGCTATTGGGATGTGGGTGGCACACTGAACACCCTCTTGTCGAGCAACCATACACTACTCATCAATGGTTATTACAGCCGCGATCGCTTCTCGCTCACCAAAGAGAAGAAATATAACTATAGCAACACGAACCTATCGGCAGAGCTGCGCAGTCGCTATGGCGACCGACTCTCTACGACGCTCATCGCAGGTTATGACCATTATGACTATGCCAACAGAGACTCCGAATATCCCACATCTGCCGCAACGCTCTCGTTCAACCTGAACAACTATTTTGTAAAGGGCAACGCCAACTATGCACTCCATAAAGACCACCAGTTGAATATGGGCATACAGGGACAGTACTATCGGATTATGCCCGGCAGTTATCAGCCTTGGGGAGAGAACTCGTACATTGTGGGACGGAAACTCAATACCGACCATGCCGTAGAGAGCGCCTTGTGGATGGAAGACACCTGGACTTTGTCGCCAGCGCTGAATATCGTTGGAGGCGTCCGGCTGAACCTGTTCAAATCTTTCAAAGAAGGATTAGAGACCTTCTATCTGCGTCCCGACATCCGCCTTTCTGCCAACTATAAACTCAACGACAACGCATCTGTCAAAGCAGGATTCAACACCCTGCACCAGTTTATCCATAAGGTTTCCAATACCGTCATCATGTCGCCAACAGACATCTGGATGCTCAGCAACGCTAAGGTAAAGCCACAGTCGGGCTGGCAAGCAACAACCGGCTACTACCTGCAGTTTGGCAAAGGCTGCTATGAATTTTCGGCTGAAGCCTACTACAAAGGGATGAAAGACTATCTGACCTACCGCAATGCTGCCATCCTCGTCATGAATGATCATCTATACGAAGATGTGGTGGGAACAAGCGGACGTGCCTACGGCATCGAACTACAGATTCGCAAGTTCTATGGCAAGCTGAACGGATGGTTGAACTATACCTATTCACGCACTGAACTGAAGCAAAAGAACGCTATGGGGCAAACGCCGATCAACCAAGGCCGATGGTTTGCGGCAGACTATGACAGTCCCCATAATCTGAAGTTGGTCTGCAACTATAAATTCACACGCAGATATAGCACATCGCTCAATGCAGAATACAGCACCGGCAGACCCTATACAGCTCCCATCGGCATCATGCCCTCGGAGACAACGGGCGATTACTCGGTGCCTGTCTATTCCGACCGTAACAAACTGCGCATGCCAGACTATTTCCGACTTGACTGGTCTTTCAATATCGAGCCAAGCCATCACCTGACCGCATCCACACACAGTTGGTTTACCATTGGTGTTTACAACCTGCTTGGACGTCGTAATGCCTACTCCATCTACTTTGAGGGTGACGGGAATAATGTTCGAGGTTACAAGTTGTCCGTATTCGGTGCACCTATTCCATATATTAACTACAACATCAAGTTCTAACCATGCTACATGATATCCATCACATAAAACGCGCCTTCATCTTTTGCATGACACTGCTGACAACCGTGGCATGCACCTACGACTACGAGATACCCGACTCCGAGACAGAACCCATGGTCGTCATCTTTGGGCAGATTGTGAGCGAGAGCGAGTGTGTGTTCTCACTGCATAGCACAGCAAGACCTACTGGCGAACTGGAGGAGATTTATTCCAATATAGACAATGCAACAGTTGTTGTAAAAGGTACAGACGGACAGGTCTTTGAAGGACACGGAGTCGGCAATTTCACTGGACGCTTCATCGTAAATGTCGGTAAGCTGTCGTCAGACCAGAAGTATTACGTTGAGGTATCAACCCCATACGGAAATTTCGCCAGCGAACCCATGCAACCGCTTGACGCTCCTGAGCTCACCGATATCTGTTACGAACAGTCAGAGGTCAATAAGTCGATCAATGTAATGGTCACAACCGAAGATCCCCATGCACTGGTATATCTCTTATGGCAGGTAGATGACTATTATGAGATTTACACACCGCTTACCACACAATGGAAATATTGTATGGGACAGAACGAAGGCGACTCGGATGGTCAAAACGGCACATTTGAGAAGATTTCTCCCGAAGCATATACCAACCACGGTTGGCGTCACGCCATAGCACTTGCCAATTTCGCCACCAATGAGGATTATGGCTGTGGAGCCATCACCAAGCGCAGTATCTACACACGCACTATTAGTGACCATCGGTTGCAAACACGCTGTTGCACACGCATCAAACAGATGGCTATCACCCGTCAGGAATATGAATACCGCCGGTTGATGCTCAATCAAACATACAATATGGGAGGTTTGTTCACTCCCATGCCCTCCGAACTCCCCACCAACATCAAGTCTGTCGGTGAGCGGAAAGCCATCGGATATATCGGAGTAAGAGGCCGCACGAGTATGAAGGAGATGTATATCAACGGTTCGGATGTCGGCTATAAGAGCCAAGTCAATCCTCAGACATTTCCACAGGATGGGCTATCGCCCTCTGCATTGGTGAACAGGGGGTATAGTGTCTATACCCACACTCCCAACACCGGCGACACCATGTGGACCTTTACCTGGTGTGTAGATTATCGTGATAAGTATTGGGGTGGAGACGCCATAGACCGCCCCGATTTCTGGCAAAACAAACAATAGTTTATGATTAGACATTTAGCTCTTATACTATCCTTACTGATAGGATGTTCTGCTTTCGCTCAGTCAAAGGTGGAAGTAGTATCTGCCTATACCGACAAAGACTGTTATCTGGTCGGAGAACGGCTTTGCGTGCGTGTTGATGCCAGCATTGACGGCAAACCCTCTGCCAGTCGTGTGGCTTACGTAGAGATTTCCGATACACTCAGCATGTATGCTCAATGTATGGTTGCCTTAAGAGATGGACATGGTTGGGCAGAGATTCCACTGCCTACCACGATGCACAGCGGTTGCTACCAACTGTCAGCTTACACACGCGTCTCGCAACGACTCGGCTCAGATGCCATCTGCCGTTCCATCATCGGTGTAATCAATGCAGATAGACTCTCACGGCTGGACGACATCACCATCATCCCGTCAGACAGTTGTCAGACTTCCCATGCTCTGTTCCGATACAAAGCAGGCGATACGGTATGTATCCCCTTGCCGGAAACCGATGCATCGGGCTGCTGCGTCTCTATCACGAAAGGAGGAATATCTGCCAACCTCTCTGTCTGCAAGCCATCGGTCCAACCTACGACCGAAGGAGGCATGACAGCGTATTGCCCCGAAGTAGAGGGACATATTGTCAGAGCCAGAGTGGCATCGGGCACTTCTGCCAAGGTCATGACAACCCGTCTGTCGCTGATAGGCAAGACCGCCCTGCTATATGACGGCAAGCGTCAGCCAGACGGTTCTTACCTCTACTTCACATCGGGCATCAGTGGCAACCAACCCGTATTGGTCACTGCCTACGACAGCTTAGGCCGATCCATCCCGATGGAATTGGCATCTCCCTATCAATCGATGCTACCCAAGCGTCTGCCGAAACTCACGGTCTATTGTCAGGAGAAAGCATTGCGAGAGCGTGCCGCTATCGCCCGTCAACAAGCATCAAGCGATGCGAACGCCCCTGACGCCTCGTTGGTTCACTCCATCAAGTTGATGTCTGCCACACCCGACTATTTCTATGATCTGGACGAATACACCCAGATGAAAGATGTGCGAGAAATGCTCCTTGAATTTATAAAAGGAATAAGAAAGGAGAAACAGCATGGTGTCAGTCTTCTATATACGTACAATCCAGAAACGAGAAGCTATGCCAAGATGCCGGCATTGATCTTACTCGACGGAATGCCTATCTACGATGCAGACGACCTGTTAAACTACGACGCACACCTCATCAAGTATGTTCAGATTTACTCCGGAACATTCCATTTCGGCAGCAGCAGCTGTTGCGGTGTCATCTCGTTTATCACCCGCAAAGGGCGATTGGCTAATTATAAGTTGAAAGATGGCGAACAACTCATGTCTTACGCCTTCCCTCAAGACCATCCAAACCCTGCGAACGGATTAGCATCAAAATACCATACGACGACGTGGTATCCTATGGTCAAAGCGAAAACCCTGACAATTACCATGCCATCTGCAGAAGGTCTATACCAGATGACCGTTCAGGGGAAAGACCCAACAGGCCATATCCTTCGCACAGCGTATGCTATCAAGGTGGTGAAATAGCTTCGACCAACGGTTTTGGCAGAAAATGTTTGGTAGTGTGGCAGAAATAAAGTACCTTTGCCCCACACTTCACTACTATGACATACAAGACAAAACAAATCATCGGATGCATTATCACGCTGATGTTTCCTGCACTCAACACCATGTGGCAGACTGCCGCAGCTCAGCAGTCAAAACAGCAAGCCCACATCCAACAGCGCGAAAACTATGAGTTCGATAACGACATACCACGCTATGTAGAACAACTGAAACAAGAACTTACCTACCCCATGGCATGGGGCAACAGTCCCATACGCAATTTCAAAAAGTGGAAGAAGGCAGCCCGACAAACTGTTTTCCAGTGCATGATGACTCCACCGCGCAGGGCAACGGCATGGAACATGGAGGTATTGGGTGAAGAGCAGCGCGATGGCTATCGTGCACAGAAGATTGCTTTCAATATCAACGCCTATTCACGCATCACCGCCTATCTGCTTATCCCAAATGGCAAAGGCCCGTTTCCTGCCATCAATGCACTCCACGACCATGGCGGCCACCTCTTTATCGGCAAGGAGAAGATGATACGTCCCTTCATGGTCACACGAGAGGTTACCGACGATGCCGATACCTGGGCAAAACAGCTCTACGATGGTCAATACATGGGCGACTATCTCGCTCGCCACGGCTATGTGGTATTCTCCATGGATGCACCGATGTGGGGCGAGCGCGGCAGACGAGAAGGTGTGGATCGCAACCGCTACGACATCATTGCCGGCAATATGATGATGCTCGGACGCGACCTGTCAGCCTTTATGACCTACGACGATTTGGCAACCACAGACTTCCTGGCGCAACTGCCCTGTGTCGATGCCGAGCGCATAGGCTGTGTCGGATGCTCCATGGGTGGCTACCGTGCCTGGATGCTCTCTGCCCTGAGCGACCATATCAAAGCGGGCGCCTCCATCTGTTGGATGATCAATACCGATGCCCAACTCACCAAGCGCTACGGCCGCCGCGAATATGGCGGCTTTGCCAACTGCATCCCCGCCCTGCGCCAATATCTCGACTATCCGCATATCGCATCGTTGGCATGTCCCAAAGCCATGCTGTTCATCAACGGCAGAAAGGATCATCTCTTTCCCCTACCGGGTGTAGAGCAGGCATTCGACGAGATGCACCGCGTTTGGAAAAGCCAACATGCTGACAGCAATCTCGTCACCGAGCTATGGGACATACCCCACTCCTGCGGCATACCGGTGCAAGAGCGCACCTTGACATTTTTCGACACCACCCTCAAGAAATAGCCCCGTAACAGGATAACCCAATCAATATACCACACACATATCACGATTATGAAACATAACACACCGCAATGGAATAGCAGCGAGATCTGCTACATCCTAATAGTAGGCATCATAGCCGCATCACTGCTGATAGGCTTCATCTGCGAAGCAACAGGATGGTCGTTGGCATCGATGCAATGGATCACCCGATGGGTATCGTCACCAGTAGCCTTGGCACTCGGCATCGCCTTTGCCCTGCTGTTCGGCAAGGCATTCCCCGAATTCAACAAAACCATGTCGAAGAAGCTTCTGCAGTATTCCGTCATAGGATTAGGTTTCGGCATGAACGTCAACCAAGCCTTAGCCTCAGGAGCAGAAGGCATGGCATTCACCATCGTCAGCGTCTTCGGCACCCTGGCATTGGGTTGGCTCTTTGGCAGACACCTGCTGAAAGTGGATGCACAGACAAGTTATCTGATCAGTTCGGGCACAGCCATTTGTGGCGGTTCAGCCATCGCAGCAGTAGGATCAGTGCTGAAAGCCAAAGCCGAGAGCATGTCGGTGGCGCTCGGCGTAGTATTCGTACTCAACGGCATAGCCCTCTTCATCTTCCCCTACTTCGGCGATGCCTTGGGCATGACGATGAAGCAGTTTGGCATGTGGGCAGCTATTGCCATCCACGACACATCGTCTGTGGTAGGTGCAGGTGCTGCCTACGACCAGATGCACCCCGACTGGCTGGCATCACAGGGCGTCAGCGCCCTCGAAGTGGCAACTACCGTAAAGCTGACCCGCGCCCTGTGGATCGTCATACTGACGCTGGTCACCCCCTTCTTCTTCCGCTCCACCATGGCGTCGGTAACCGCCAGCAAACCCTGGTATCGCAACATTCCCACCTTCATCATCTGGTTCATCGTAGCCATTGTGCTCAATACCTACGTGCTCGCCAACCCGTCGCTCCTGGGCGATGCTGCCTCGACCGTCGGCAGTCGTATAGGCACCACCATCAACCTGCTTGCCAAACATGCGATTACGCTGTCGCTCTTCTTCATCGGTGCCTCGCTCACCAGAGACACACTCCGTGCTGTCGGCCTACGTCCACTTCTGCAGGGTGTACTGCTATGGGTGAGTATCAGCCTCATCAGTCTGGCGTATATCTGCACAGTATAAAATCGGTGTCAGAGCACTCGCTTTGCCACACAGTTCAATACTTATAAAACAAAAATATCCCCAAAGGGAAAAGGCGACTTACATCGTGTCATCGCCCATCCCGTTGGGGATATTTGCTACAGTAGAATGATTATTCGCACACCACCAGACCACCATTACACGGAATGGTAACATCAAGCAGTTGCTTCTTCGACAGCTTCACCGTCTTCACCGCGCCTTCAAGAGCTGCATTGTCGGCATAGACCTTAAGCGCTGATCCTGCGGCAAACATCGGCACGGCAAGTTTGAGTTTCAGCGGTTCACGTTGCGCATTGATGCCAGCCACCATCCATCTGTCTCCACAGCGCCGAGCCACGACGATATATTTTCCAGGGTAGCCCGCTATGTATTTCACATCGTCCCATGTGGTAGGCACATTCTTCATAAACTCCACCGCCCATGCTGGAGCATCGGTCATATTGTTGGGAGCAAGGGCAAAATGTTGCACCGCACTCTGAAAGAGCACCGCTGTAGCAAGGGCAAATACATCAGATGTACGGCGTTTCGTACCATGTTTGTTGTCGGCGCCATAGAACTTATTGAGGGCGCTACCACCAAAATCCATAGAACCTACCGCGTTGCGGAGGAAGGGATGGAGGGTCGCATTGCGAGCCTCATTGTCACACATATACTGCGAGAAGTGGAGATTCTCACTTGCCAACACCGCTTCAGCAGCCACAAAGTTAGGATACATGCGTTCCCAACCACGGGGCAAGGTGCAGCCGTGGAAGATACACTCAATGCCAAAATCGTTGGCATCGGTCAAGATATCTTCATAGAGTTGCATCATCTCCTGCTTATCGCCACCGAAGAAATCGACTTTGATTCCACGAATGCCAATCTTCTGCATCCATGCCATCTCCTTGCGACGAATGGCTGATTTAGCCATTTTTCCATGAGGCCCTTGTGGTGCATCGTTCCAATAACCATTAGAGTTGTACCACAAGAAGAGGTCAACACCCTTTGTTTTGCCGTAGCGCGCCAGATCTTCAATCTTCTCATAACCGATCTGGCTGTCCCAATGGGCGTCTACCAATACCGTCTGCCATCCCATAGCAGCAGAGAAATCGATATATTCTTTCTGCTCATCGTAGTTGCAAGAATTGTCCATACGGATAATCCATGACCATGATCCCTTGCTGCCTTCATAGGTTTTTGATGCGGGATATTTCTCTTCAACAACATCGAAGGGGATAGTTGTCTCGACAATGGGAGCCAGTGTGCTACCCAAAGTGATGGTGCGCCAAGGTGTTTTGCCCGGCAAGGTGATACCAGCAAAGGTAGAGCCGAGACCGTTCATCTCGCCCTCCTGTGGAAATCCTATCTGATAGGAGCCATCGTCATGCCCCATCAAGCGACAAGCACAATAGTCGCCATCGGTGCCAGTCTCTGAGATAAGCAACCATCCGTCATTGCCATTGCGAAACAGACAAGGAAAGGTATATCCCGTTTTGCTCAGTCGAGTGCCTACAGGAACATCAAGATCATAGTTGGTTTCATAGCTGGGAGCAGTACGCGCAAAACCTGTCATTGGAGCCATCTGCGGACAGAGAAACGATGTAGCTCCTTGTGGCATGGCAAACGAAGTAGCTTCTTGTTTAATCACACAGCAACGAGTGTCGCCATGGCTTTGCAACAAGTAGCGAAAAGCTACATCGTTGTTTCCCACATGAAACTCTACATCAAATACGGCCTTTTCGTTTTTTGAGAAGGTAAAAACCTGGCGATGGGCATCAACATCGACTTTGCTTTTTTTGATGCGAGACAGCGAATAACTCTCCTTGATGGTTGTCACTTCAGAAGCATTAGTCATAGTCAGACCATGAGTATAATCACCAACATTGGTATTGAGACCAAGTGCCGATGGTTGTAAAAACGCCTTGCCATCATAGTTAATTTGATAACTGGGACAGCCTTGATTATCGGATACGGTAACAACCAAACGTCCATCAGGACTGGTCAACTGCTTTTCTTCTGCTTGTGCTGAAAGGGCAATGAGCGAAAATGCCATCATGCCCAAAATATACTGTTTCATTGTTGTTAATTAGTTTTAATGATATGAATTGTTATTTATCGAACTTCCACCAGTCAAAGTTAAAGAGATTTTTCTTCTGAATGGATGTGCTCTTAAATACGAAATAGACATCGCGTACACCATTACACTGAGTCACATCAGTGATAAACTCCCGATACTTAAACTTGGTATTGGGAATATCTATGGCTCCTGCCAATGAACCATCTACTGCATCGAGACGAATTTCCATTCTGCCACCATACAACTGCGACGAGCAAGAAGCATGAAACTTGAGGGCACCCTTCTTGCCGAAATCAATACCGCGCACGAGGATATACTCGCCATCATCGATATCGGTAACGAAAAGCGTCTCATTCCATGGTCCTGAAGGATTCTCACGTGTAGTTTTCAATCCATAGCCCCACGCCATGGTTTCAGCCTCAACACGACAATAAGGATTAAAGGTGCCTATCTGTTCCAACTTACAATCTTGGAAATAAGGCAGTTCCTTGATAGTACCGTCGGCATTATAGGTCATCTCGGCTGCCGATACAGAACGGCGCTCAGCATGTCGAGAACTCTCAAGGCGGAATAGGTCATACGTCAGACCAAAACAATACGACTTGCCTTTATAGTCGATAATACCTGGATGATTGCCACGTGTACGTGGAGTATGATCCATAATATGTCCCATATGTTTCCAAGGTCCAGTAGGCGATTTACTCATGGCATAGCCGATACCTTCAGGGCAACAGGTAGAAGCAAAAGCGAGATAATACCACTTCTCTCCCTTATCATTCTTTCTTGCCCAAAGCCACGGTCCTTCCTGGTAATCATCAATACGGTCCATAGTCATAATATCACCATCGATGGAAATCATGTCCTCTTTGAGTTTCACACAATAGGTATAGGGATTGCCCCAATACATATAAGCCTGTCCGTCATCGTCGATATAAACCGACGGATCAATGTCGTACCAATGTTCCTGACGCCAAACCAGAGGATGACCCAATGGATCTTTAAATGGTCCATAGGGTGAATCGGACACAAGTACACCGATACCATGTCCATGAATGGGACAGTACATATACCACTTGCCATTGCGTTCTACCACACATTCGGCCCATGCACCATTGTCCCCCTTATACCAAGGAAAATCTTTCAACGATGCTACAACACCATGATCTTGCCAATTAACCATATCGGTAGAGGTATAGAGCAACCAGTCTTTCATCATAAATCCCTCTGAATAATCTTCATCGTGGGTGGTGTATAGATAAACGGTATCACCATGAACATACGGTGCAGGGTCTGCCGTATATTTGGTCTGGATGATTGGCATATTGATGGATTGTGCCCACAAAGACACTCCAGACATACCAGACAGTAAGGCTGTCAACAAAAGATGTTTCATCATGTTCTTCAATTTATAGTTATTGTCTCGTATTATTTTAACAGTCGGACACCATAAATCTGTCCTATCTGACGGTCTTTATGCGCCACAAAGCGAATACGAATCTCATTCTTTCCTTGCAACATAGCAGAGGGGATGGCATAGTCAACCGTCTTAAACTGGCTAGTACGCCAACGATGGCTGTTGTTTACACTACAGAGAAGTTGGTCATCAACATAGATATCAAACTCGCTGGTACGCCATTCATCCTGTCCCCAGAAGGTGAGTTGCAAACTCAGAGACGACTCACCGCCAGTCTGCATCAGATAACTGAATGAGTGTCCGTTACGAGCATCACGGAAGAACACTCCTTCGGTATTGCCACGTTCACTGCCATCAGTTTCCATGCGATGATCAGTTTCTGGTTGCTGTTCTCCAGGACTCACCTTGTCAACAGTGCGTGTCTCAAGCGCCTGACGGGCTTGTTCCTTATCGGCAAGATCTTGCATATAAGCCTTATATTCGTGTTCTCCAAGCGCCAACCAATACATCATATAGCGTGAATCGTGAATTTCAAAGAATGGTTGTAATTCGCCATCAATGGCATTCTCCATACGGGTGGCCAATTTGAAATGTAGGGGTTTGCCTGCTACTGGACGCAAATCCGCAACAATATCCTCTACTTTTTTAGGCAAAAGGATAGGTGCTTTGTCAAGCGGAAGCTTACGTCCACCAGCATACTGACCGAAACGGCTATCGTCGGCAAGTAGTGAAGCAAGATCTTCTGTGCCAGTCTTCATTCCTAATAGAATAGGACCATACATGATTGCCACATACTGTGGCACATTTGGCATGGCCTTGATACTAGCATGCATGGGCATGGATATCTCAATACGGTCACCTTTTTTCCACTTGCGTTGGATACATACAAAACCATTTTCCTCCTTACTATTAATAGTAAATCCTACTCCTCTCACCTCAAAACGGTCGCACCATTCAGGTTTGCGAATCTTCATAGTGAATACACCTTTGCCTTTCTCTACTACAATTTGCGACGTTTCACTATAAGGGAAAGCGGTTTCCTGTCGGATAACGAAACTACGCTCACGCCAGTTCAACCGCGAATGAAGGAAAAGATTGACATAAAGGGCATCGTCGGCAGGCTTGGCTCCTTTGGTATGAGTCCATGCAAATTGTCCATACTTACCATGATTCTCCATACCTGTTCCCACACAACACCACATGGCCATATTAGCAACAGAATAGTTGCGATAATGACGAGGACGAGCCGATGTAAAATATACATAACCTCCATGTTCAGGATGCTGGGTGGAAAGAATATGATTGTACATGGCCAATTCATAGAAATCACCATAGGCAGCATTGGGGTTAGCACGGTTCAAGAACTCGGTCAACTTCAACATATTATATGTATTGCACGACTCAGGACCATCAATGTCGTTGACATAATCGATGCAAGTTTCTTTGGTGGGGAAATGTTCACGACGGCTATTACCACCCAATGCTAACGAGCGCTGCTTGGTAACAATATCCCAAAAATACTGGCTGGCATCATGATAAGACAAATTGCCATCCAGTTCGGCAATACGCTGAAAACCTACAACCTTTGGTATCTGAGTATTGGCATGCAGATTATCGAGACAGTCGTGATGTTGCGCCATAGGTGTCAACAACTGTTTATGGGCGAAACGACGAGCACAGTTCAAATACTTCTGTTGATGGGTTATTGCAAAAGCATCAGCCAGCACCTCATCCATTCCTCCATGCTCATTGCCCAACATACGCTCCATCTGTTCATCACTTAAACCTGACGTGATATCAACAGCCCAGTCACAAAACTTCAAAAATAGAGTCTTGGCCTGTTCGTTTCCACAATAAAGCCAGGCATCGCGGAGTCCGGCAAACATCTTATGAAGATTATAGAAAGGTGCCCACGAACCGAAATACACACTGAAGTCACCCTTGCGAAAAGTGGACCATAGTTTCGCACTATTGGGAAATCCACCCACATAGTTACGACTCCAATCCTCACCGCGACGATTGTTGGCATCTAAACACAACTGTAACTCGCCAATCATATACTCCATACGTTTCTTACATTCCTCACTACCTGTAGCGGCATTGATAGCAAGAGCAGAGAGATAATGTCCTCCCACATGTCCATCAAGACCATCCCAGTTAGGATAGGTTGGTTTACGAGGTGCCAGTCCTGCTTCTTTACGATAGGGAGCAAGCATTCTGTCACAGTCGTATTTCAGAAGATTCGCAATATTCAAATCACGTGCATGTTTCAGCGGTCCATCAAGCAAGACAATATCGCCTAATGGAAATTCATCTTGGTAGAGTTTGTCTTGCGCCATAGTTTCAAGAGACATGGCTAAACCTACCAAAGTAATAAAAGAAGTTAGTATTTTCATATTTTTCTTTTCAAGTTGTGTTATCAATTGTTTGCCGTTAGTGTTACTATCGCTTTCTTTCCATCATAAACCACCGTTTGCTGATAGCCATCAGGCATTACAAAAGTCAGCTGACGACGCTTTACCATTTTCTTGTAACTACCTTTCCGTGCAGATATTGATAGTTGGTGATGGCTGTCGTCCCAATGTAATGTATAGGTGCCATAGCCTTTGCGCTCACAGTCATAACCGTCACCAGCATCTTCATAGATGGTAAATGTAGCATCCGCACCAGGATACACCTTTATAATATAAGGAGCATCGGGGTGTTCATCGGCATATTGCTGTGGAGCGGAGGTCAGCGACAACGTCCGTTTCCGATGCGCCACACAGACGTCAGTACCATTGCCTGTCAACTGTCCATCGGGCTGATACTGCACACGAACAATATCTGCACGCACAAACTCTACACGCAGGCGTGACGGTCCGTTTGCCACTTCCAATCTGCGGCTGAGAGCAACTGGCAATGCTACCTTTGTCGGTTGAAAGGCTATGACCGTCAGTGGGGCGGCAAGCGCCATAAGCAACACGGCTATTGTTTTCTGAAATTCCATTTAGAATTATCGCTACTGAAATCAAAGGGTGCGAGAGCGGGGGTGCAGTCGCCAAGCGAGACGAGGGCAAGGGGCTCGGAAGTGCCCGGTACTGCTTTCGGCATGATGCGATAGGTGCCGTCGGTCAACTGGTCGATGCGCCAGAGTTGGGCGTCGTCGCCAGTATATGCCATCGTTGCCACTACATCGCCATCGGCGGTTGCCGTGAGGCAGCGAGTGGTACCCGCTATACATATCTTATAATAAGGAGTTCCCAGACTGCCGCCTTTGCCCTCGGCTACGCTGACGGTCCACTGCTGATGAGGACGGAACATATAATCGTTCATACGCACTGGCACTTCTGTTTGGGGCCAACTTGCTTCTACATCAGCAAGTGTCTGTGGTGAAAGTGGCTTCAATGGTTGCTGTGGTTTAATCCAGAAAGGCACTCGCTCGGCATCCATACGTATGAAATCTACAGCCATCTCAAGCGCATAGCCACGGCGTTCAGATTCAATCTCATAGGTTCCATCGAGCAAATCGTCACCTGCAACGGGCCAGCCGTTGCGCCACAATAATGGGCGAATGGCTAATACACTACGACCACCTTGACGGAAGTCGGCCTCGTAGTGGAACGACATTTTTTCTACACCATCGGCTATCACGAAACGACCGAAATGCCCTGGGCCAGTCTTGAGATTATTGGCAGCAATCACCATCTTACCGCCACCCTGCAACATGTCGCGTCCTACGTTGTCAAGATACGGACCGGTCACGCTGCGTGAACGTCCTACCACGATGTTGTAGGTGGAGTTGGGACCGTCGCAACAGGTGCCATGGGTGCCCAACAGGTAATACCATCCGTCGCGATAGATGAGGTCGGTAGCTTCACAGTCGATGGCGATATTGACGGGCTCGTTGCCTGACATGCGCTTGCCAGTCTGCGGATCGAGTTCTACCAAACGGATAAAACCGAAATAGGTGCCGTAGCTGAGCCAGAGGCGTCCCGTGGTGGGATCAAGTAGCAGTCCGGAATCAATGGCATCACAGTCTTCATCGTCGAGCGACGATGCCACGACGACGGGGTCGGTATATTGGAAGTCGGGAGAGGTAAAATCCAGCGTTTTGTTCCACATGGTCAGCACATCGCCACGATGACTGCCGCCAAGACCTCCGCCCGTAGCACTATATGCCACAAGATAGCGATCGCCAATTTTTACAACATCGGGGGCTGCACCGCGTCCAGGACGTATGGCACCGCCTTGCCACACCCAACCATCTGCCGACCACAGGCCGCCTTCGCCTGTTCCGAAAGTGTAATATTTGCCATCACACTCGGCTATGGTCGATGGATCGTGAATAAAAGGTTCGCCCACTTGTGCGCTCGCTTGCAGAGAAGCACATGACAACAGGGCACACAAAGCACCCACAGAAATGGTTTTATTGAATATTCTTGACTTCATCGTCATTTCACATTAAGTTTAATATTACGTATTGGATTGCCTTGCGCATCAAGGAAGCGTACGCAGAAATCGCTCATGCCAGGACCATTGATGACGGCACCTACCAGATAGTTGCGGCCTTTCTTCAGTGTCAGTTTCGGTGAGACGACATCGTCGCGCACCATGCGACGGTCGCCAGAGAGCATGACTGCCTCCTTGCCACCATTGAGCCACCATATGGAAGCGCCATTAGAACCGATGGCCAGGCGCACATCGGTCATCTCTTCAGGACTGTCAATGGCTGTCACTGCCCAAAACACTACACCGTATTTCTGCTTTTCAAAAGAGGTGGCGAAACGGAAGAGTTTTACATTGAAGAGTTTGCTGTCGAGTGCATGCCATCTGAGGGTTTCCTTTCCTACCTGCTGTGTACTGCCATCTTTAGGCAGACGGAGCATGACGGTGGGAAGATAGTCGTTGTAGAACTTCTCGCGTAGATAACTATCCGTAAAGACAGTGTTAGTGCGGACTGGAGCACTGATGGGCTCTAACAACATCCACCGCTGAAGGAATCCGTCTTCGGTAGGTGCTGAAGGTGTTGCCGTGGGTAGCGTGAAGTATGGGGTAGCTGCTTCTGGCAAGACTTTCTTTTTCTGTGCCGTTACAGTACTTACGGTGAGCACGAAAGCGCAAATGCAAATCGCCCACCTACGCATATAGCTTTTCTTCATACAAATCCGTTTTTTAGATATTAACAGTTACATTGACTTTCTTCAAGTCTTTATCTGCAGAGCTATTACCATAATATACTTCATACTTGCCACCCTTAGTCCGAACGGTATTGGTGGCTGCATCAAAAAGTTCGAAGCTCTTGCTGTCAAGTGTGATTACAGCATTGGTGGTTTGGCCAGCCTTCACTGTCACACGCTGATAGGCTTTGAGCGACTTCAACGGACCATCTGCATCTGTTGGATCCTTGATATAGACCTGAATGGTCTCGGTGCCGTCTTTCTTACCCACATTGTTCACAGGAATAGTCAGCGTGACTTTTCCGTCTTTTCCGAATGAGGTAGCAGAAAGTTGCGCACTGCCGATGGTGAAGGTGGTATAGCTCAGTCCGTAGCCGAAGGGGAAGAGGGCGTCGTTCATATAACGATAGGTGCGACCCTTCATAGAATAGTCTTTGAAGTCGGGCAACTGCTTGGTGTCGCGATAGAAGGTGACGGGGAGTTTGCCACCGGGATTGTATTCACCGAAAAGTACGCGTGCAACAGCTTCACCACCTTCTTGTCCCGGATACCATGCCTGTAGGATAGCATCACAACTCTGTGACTCTGGAGTGAGTGCAATAGCCGAACCTGAGCAGTTTACAAATACCACTTTCTTTCCAGCTGCCTTCAATGCTTTCAGAAAATTGCGTTGTACGGCAGGCAGTTCGATATCGGTACGGTCACCGCCCTTGAATCCTGGTACATGGATGGGCATTTCCTCGCCTTCAAGTTGTGAAGAGATACCTCCTACAAAGACTACCGTCTGGCAGTCGTTCAACTGATTGATGGCGTCTTGATAGTCGATAGGTGTCTCATGGCCGATATTGATTTTGAGGTCGGCATTATATGTTGGCATCTCATGATAACGGATTTCTATCTTGTAAGATTTGCCTTTCTCTCCGTCAAATTCAATGCGCGACTCGGTGGTGCGCCATGTAGATTGTTGGGCTTTGAGCTCTCCGTCGAGATATACCTCATAGTGTCCGCAACCATCCACATCGAGCAATACCTTGGCGTGCTGTTGCGGGCGGAATACGGTTTCATAGACTGCAGAAAAACCGGTCAGACTGACATTGGGAGCAAAGGTATGCTGGCCGTGGGTGGTGACCTGTATGGGATTCTTCTCGTAGGTGACAGTAACGGGTTTGCCCTCACGCTCACGATTGTTCCAGAAGGTAGCCTTGAAACCTGTTTTGCCATCCATACTACACTGATTGTAATAGGATTCAAGCGTCTGGTCGTTGACCAAGTCGCAGCCCTTGAATGTTATGATTTGGCTTTTCTTTAATCGGCTCTTGATACCGTCGAGGATGGTTATGGTCTGTCGGGGTGTGCCATTGTAGTTGCCCCACATCATGGGTTCGTTGTTGGCATTAGGACCGATGACGGCTATCTTCTTCTCGTGTCTGCTGAGAGGGAGCACATTGTTGTTGTTTTGCAACAAGGTCATGGTCTGGAGCGACATTTGGAGGGAGAGGTTGCGATGTTCCTTGCTACACAATACTGAAGCAGGAATATTTGACCACGACACGATGCTGTTGTCGTCCATCTCACCCAGGTCGAAGCGACCTTCCAACAGGCGCACAACGTGTTTATCAACTTCTGCTTCGGTCAGTGCGCCATATTTCACTGCTTCTGGCACTGACTTGTACATATACTGGAAGCCACACTCTACATCGGTACCTGCCAATACTCCCTTAGCGGCAGCATTCTTTGGATTGCTCGATACCTTATGGTTATTCCAGAAGTCAGTCACGGCACCACAGTCGGACACAACGAGGTATTTGAATCCCCACTCATCGCGCAGAATGGTTTGAAGCAAACGAGTGCTTCCACAACAGGGTTCGTCGTCCCAACGCTGATAAGCGCACATCACCTCGCGCACCTTAGCATCCTGCACGAGCGACTTAAAGGCAGGCATATATGTTTCCCATAGGTCGCGCGGTGTCACATCGGTGATATTATCGGTGTGGCGAGACCACTCTGGACCGCTATGGATGGCATAGTGCTTGGCACAAGCCCATAACTTTCGGTATTTAGTATCTTCAGGACCTTGCAAGCCACGCACCACGGCGCACCCCATCATACTGGTCAGATAGGGATCTTCACCATAGGTCTCCTGACCGCGCCCCCAACGTGGATCACGGAAGATATTAACATTGGGAGTCCATACCGACAGGGCGTGAAAGCGCGTGACCTCGCCTCCCTGTTGCTGGAGTTGATTCCATTTGGCACGCATCTCGGTAGAGGTGGCATCAAACACCTTATATACCAAACCATCGTTGAACGAAGCTGCCATACCAATAGGTTCTGGGAATACGGTGACATCGCCCATATTGGCAACGCCGTGGAGGGCTTCACTCCACCACTGGAAGCGCTTGATGCCCAAACGGGGTATGGCGGGAGAATCGTCCAGCATCAGTTGGGCTTTCTCTTCCAAAGTAAGGCGACTACACAAATCCACTGCACGCTCATGGGCAGAGAGTGACGGATTCTGATAAGGCAATTGCTGTGCCTGCAATGCTACCGGCATACTCAGTATTGCAAGGCTTAGGAGTAATGTTCTGTGGGTCATAATGTCATTTATTAGTTGTTATCTATTTTGGGGTTCTATAATTCTGTAGTTTCCGCTCAGATGCATAAAGGCGAAGAGGCGGAGCAAGCCATCATAGTAGGCATCGAAGAATCCATCGGAATATGGTTTGTTTTCCAGATTCCACAGCCGTTCTACAAATTCACGGCTTTTATTATGGGTACATACCAGCGACACGGCTGCTGCAGTTGCCACCAATCCTGTGGAATGGCGTAGTGCCTTATACTCGGTGCCTGCCTGAAGGGTGTCTTTCACCGCAGTACCATCGATGTTGTACTGATCGACATAATGGTCTATGCCTTGCGAATAGAGGAAGTTTTGGATACGATTGCCATATTGCTGTTGCCACTGGCGATCCTTGCATGCCCAACTATAATCCAAGGCTATATTCATCGGCACACGCCATGAGTCGAAACGGAAAGCATCGCCGATAATGCCACGACCGCCCATCAGTGTTCCATCGTAGTTACAATAGTCGGGATTCAGTCCGGTCACTGGATGGATGGCTTTATGGAGAAACTCGCGACTCTTCTGTGCACATTCGTTCCAGAACTGCGAACGACCATCGTTAGCCCACTTTGCCCATACCTCATAGAATGCTGGCAGATGATAGGATGGGTCAGTGAAGCGTCCGCCAAACTTATCGGGTGTGAATGTGATGAGTTGGTGTTCGAGGCTGATGAGCGGTGCACTCTGATCCATACCAGCCTTTTGCATCGAACAGTTGAGGATGTACTGAGCCTCCTTCAGATAGTTGATGCCTGTATCATTGCCCCATCTGTTAGAGGCAAAGATCAGTGCAGTGACATAATAGAGTTCGCCATCGGAAGCAGGACCTTGGGCATTGCGCGTACCATCGGTTTTACAGCTCCATGCAAAATATCCCTCCAACGGGCCATGCTGATGTTGCATATATGTCTTTCCCCAACGCCAAAGGCGGTCGAAGATGTCTTTTCTATCAAACTGCACGGCAATCATCAAGCCATACGACATGCCTTCGGTACGCACATCATGATTTTTGATATCGCTGATATATGCCATCGAGTCGCCTACTTCAAAATATACTTTATCGGGCCCTTCAAACACATCATGGAAGATGCTTTTGAGTTTGCGGTCTATCTCGCTCTGCGGATAACCAAGTTCAGCAAAGAGGTTACGATACTGGTGGGTGTCGAATGCGCCTTGGGTCCACGGCAGTGCGTCGAATCCTACCCAGTCAACTTCTACTGTTCCTGCGGTCTGCACAGTGAAGTGCAGGTCGTGGATGCCCAACGGAGGTGTCACTACTGGGGTAGAGACTTGTGTCCATTGATTGCTCTTGGGCAGTTTCATCTTGGCAATGACAGTGCCTTTGGCACCATCAGCCCTAACGGTCATGGTGCCACCTTTGGGTGAACGCACACGGACGGTAAAGCGTTCTACCTTCTCTTGAGCAAAATCCACCTTATTATATATAAGGGCATTCTGCTTTCCAGAGAAGAGTGTCTTCCATCCTTTGAAGCAGTCTGTGGTGTCAAGATAGTCGATGGACACCCCTTTACTGCTGACAGACGAGTAGCGGTCTATGTCTATTCGATTGCGGGCATTGGCGATTCCTACACCACGGAGTGTGGGAACAACCTTTCGGATAGTACCATCGGCATTGAAACAGAGCGAATCGATACGCACCGAGCGGTTTTTATCAAAGCGTGGAGAATAGTCGTTATGGTGATAGAACAGATACCATTGGTTCTGATATTGTACGATAGAATGGTGGTTGGTCCAGCATCCCGTGGGCGATTCATCCATGATAATGCCCTTAAATGTAAATGGTCCCATGGGATGATCAGCCATGGCATAGGCTAAAGTCTCTGTGCCGTTTTTCTTTCTCACCCAAGGGAAGGTGAGGTAATATTTGCCATTGCGTTCAAAGGCAAAGGGTCCTTCCTTGAATCCTTCAGGCAGTCCGTCTATCCGAACAGGGTCAGAAGCCAGTTCGGTCATATTGTCTTTGAGTCGTGCCATCCACAGAGCACCACCTGCATAATAGATGTAAGCCTGTCCGTCGTGGTCAATCAGCACACAGGGGTCTATGCCATGCACATCCTTGATAGGTTTCCACATCGGCATGAAAGGACCTGTGGGATGGTCTGCCACAGCCACACCGATACCGAAACCGCGTTCTTCTCCTTTGGGTGCTGCGGGAAAATAGAAGTAGTAGCGACCGTTTTTCTCTACACAGTCGGGCGCCCACATGGTATAAGAGCCATCCTGCACCCAGGGCACTTTATCTTGCGACACGATCACGCCATGGTCTTCCCAGTCGGTGAGATTAGAGGATGAGAATACGTGATAGTCTGCCATACAGAACCAATCCTTCAGTTTTTCTATTGGACTGGGAATGTCGTGCGAGGGGTAGAGATACACTCTACCATTGAAGACCCTGGCTGTGGGGTCTGCTGTGAATTGTCCTTTGACAACGGGATTTTGTGCACATACCACATAAGCGGTTGCAACAGCCATACCAAGCAGTAGTTTTCTACAGTTCATACAGAATAATTGTTTAGTTATTGCTGTTGCAAAATTAGGCATTTCATCGGACATTATATGTATTCTCGTGTTTCATATTGTTTTCAAATAGTATCAGATTCATGCGATATTGCGTCTTCGCGAGTTTTTCATCCTTATCGGTCAAGAATATCAAAATATTCGACCACACATCGACCAACAGTGCATATCGTGTCACCCCAAACTGCTATACATCATAGGAGAAACGGTGATGACAATCAGATACCGTCAAGCGTAACATTTACTTTACCACGCGTAAACTCCGGAATGTTATAGGATTTCATGGTTCGGAGATAATAGGCAGCATCGGATTGCGGCAAGAGAAACGGTTTGGAAACCTTGCCATCAGCATCTATATGCACGATATATGGTCGGGTATAGAGTCCGTCATCCTGTCGGCTTGCCATCACCATCCATCGTGAATTACTACTCCACGAATGGTATGACGCACGAAAATCGGGCAATATCGATACCATTTCTAATGCGGTAGTGGCATTGGCAGGTATCATCATGAGGCGTGCTTCTTTGTGCCAGATAGAGAAATTGCCATAATCGGAAAGTGTAAACACCAAGTGGCGACCATCGGGAGAGCATCGGGGAAATGATACACTCTTCTGTGTCTGACGGGCATCATAGATGACATGTACGCTATCAGCAAACTGTTTCTTCTCTGCATCAAACCCTATACTACAGAGCGAATAGTGCACCTGGTCGTAGTCATCAGGGATTTTCACGCTGTCAGCACTGCAAAAATACAAGGTTCTACCATCGGCACTCCATGACGGGAAAGTTTCAAACTTGGTTTTCGACATCAACAGCGGTGTAGTGATCAACGTATCGGCTTCAAGGTCATAGACCATGACATCGGAGGAGAAATCAAACACCTCTATTCTGTTTCGGTCAGTAGTATGAAACATCTGCTTGGTATCGTTCTGCGAAAAAGCAATAAAGCGACCGCTTTGATGCCATGAAGGATAGACCAACGACTTCGGCGTGACGAGTTTGCGCAATCGTGCCTTACCGTTTTTCATATAGGTTCCAGCATGGTTAAGGCGCAGATGAAACATGAGTTGTTCAGGATTGTAATTACAGAACGAGTGGCAGTTCATGCAACCTTTATCCGTTTGGCGGTTGGTTATGATAGCTTCCTCGTCATAGTTTTCCACACTACGCTGGTATATGCCCATCTCATTCCATACTTCATAACCGGGTTCGATGAGTCTATAAACCAATGTATTGTCGATGGAATCGGGCGAAATATTCATCTTAAAGGCATCATACTCCACCCATTTTCCATTTTTCTCTCCCTGAATGGTCACTGTTATCACATGTGAGGCTGCCACCAATTTATGCCAATCGGCTTCCGATATGCAGATGCCATCAGTGTCATCGCTGCCCACGATTATCGTTTCTGAACCTGAACTAAATACGGCTTGCACAGACTCCAAGGCATTGGCACTGTCGTTCAAAGCAAAGGTTGGAGCGGAGATATTCACCGGAAGCAGCACATCGGCGTAGTCAGGGAACAGTGGTGCAGACTGACGCAACGGTTCTGCCTCTTGTCTGTGGAGCGTACAAGCAGCCAGAACAAATGCCGACAGCATGACAAACAATATTTTCTTGATCATTTTCGGTTTCCTCCTTTCAGTTTTTTATAGGCATCGGCAAAGTATTTCTGTTGTGTCAACTGATATTCAGGAAATTCATCACAAAGGCTCACAAATTGTTGATTGTAGTGTGCAAGCAGATAGAGCGCACCCAAATACTGGAGCGTGGTGCGACATTGCACCGTTCCACGTGTCTGTCGAGCCACATGCAACAGATCGTCGTCAAGGCCTTTAATACCGGAAAAACGATTATCGGTAATCAGGCATCGGCGCTTCACGCCATATTCCGCATCCTTCGCTACGGCATCATCATGATAGAGGAATCGCCTTTGCGACATAGCCCATGTCTTATAATAAACAGTCTTTTCTAACCATCGGATGTATTTCTCTGCCACAGCATATTGCCCATAGATGATGTTGGTCTGTACCAGTCGCATCAGCAGGCGCGGTGAGAAATCATTCTTTTTCTCATTCAGTTCGAAGGCATAACGCTGCGATTGGGCGATATGTCCCATAGAGTAATAGATGTCGCTGAGCAATACTGCGAAGTCTTCGTTCTGTATGGCATCGATATAAACAGATCGGATATCAATACATGGTTCGTCGTAGAGACACTGACCGAGCAATCCTTTCTCGGCAAGTGCCATATTCAGAAAGTTCTGTGTCAACAGATTGGTCACTCTCCCACCCTCATCACAACGGGCAATGATGCCAGCCCAATCCTGCTTTCGCACCATATTACTCATTTCAAGATATTGGGTTTGCTGCTGGCCTGCTGGGGTAAAACGGGCTGTTAGTGCCGTCAAGCCATTGGGGCTTATCAACGCCAACAAGCCCATGCTCGCAAGCCATGAGGGTACAAGTGACAGGTACAGCCATCCAGTCTTTTTGCAGAATAGGCGGATAATGACCATTGCCAATACAGCCACCAACAATGCTACAATCATTGTCATAAGGATGCCGATGATAGAATGAGCAAAATATTGCAGGAAGAATTGGCGCACCACCTCTCCCACTCCATATTGATAGAGTGCATACGACAGATAGTGACTGTCCCAATAGAACGTAGTCCACCCCTCTGCATAGTTCAGTATCGGAACACACAGAGCAAAGAGCGACACATGAAGTGCCACGGTCAGCACCAATATCAACAGTACGGTTTTCTTCATTTATAGTTTCTAACCCACAAAGTTACATATTTTTCCACACATACCCAAACTATTACGGCAAAATATTCGCATCATCATTCTGACCGTTTCAATCCATATCTTTCGGCAGGACACGGGTGATGGATGTGATAGACAAAAGGCTCATAGCAGTCAGATAGATATTAAAGAAATCGCCACGCCCCATGATGGAGCGTGGCGAGATATGAGAAGAATGTTTTATTTATTCTTTGTCTTCCTTACCAGCGTAAGCAGGATTCTGCTTCAGAGCCGGGTTCTTCATGAGTTCTGTAGCAGGAATTGGCATATCCATCTTGTTGATATCAAAGTCGAATGTACGCTTTGTCCAAGGATAGTTAGCATAGTCTTTACCACCATCATCCTTTGGATAGTTGTAATTGACGTGATCCTCAATATAGCCAGACTTGATCATATCTGGGCAGAGGCTCCACTCTGAGTTGAACTCTTTACGACGCTCCTCATTGACAGCAACCTTCCATACTGGAGAAGTGTGCTTGTAGCCAACGCGGTTAGGCTTAGCCTGAAGTTCTGTATAGTAAGCCTTAGCATCAGGAACGGAAACTCTTGCTGTCAGCACGCCAACAGGATAGCTGGTCATAGTGAAGTTCTTTCCGTTGCCAGCATACACATTGTTATAGTGTCCATAGTATGCACTGTAGTCCTTACCGATAGTTTCGTTACCCCATGCACGGTCACGAATCTTATCGATTGCAGCCCATCCAGCAGGAGAATTTTCACCTTCTGTACGGAAGCAGCACTCTGCATAGTCGAGCAATACGTTAGCATAACGCTTACCATAGATAATCACAGGAGCCCACATCTGAGTACCCCATGAGTTACCATCAGCATAGGCAGAACGCCAGATCTTGGTCGTCCAGATAGCAGGAGCAAACTCACCATTGGTGAAGTGGAACTGACGAGTCTTGGTACCAGACTGTACACCTTCAGCATTAATGAATGGTGCAACGACATGACCACTGGCATCCTTAACACCCAGAGAGTCCTTCAGATAAGGGTTGTAGCCCCATACATTATTAGATTTTTGAATACCATATTCAGCCAATTTGGCTTCTGGAATAGCACCTGTAGCGCATGAAGCGTCACGACGTGTGTCACCTGGTTCATAGCATGCATACCATTCCCATGAGAGGTATTCAGCACCCCATCCACCATTCTCAGGACAAGCGCAGAACCACTTAAACATGTTTGGATTACAGAACGTGATAGTACGGTCACTACCCCAGCTACTCCATTCGTTACCTTCGTCTGAACACATCGCCCAGATACATTCCTTATTCCAGAATCCTGCAGGATCCCAGTTGGTAGCGAAGTTAGAAGACAGTTCGTAAGTATTGCTGTCGATAATATCTTTCAGCTCTTTCTTAGCTTTGGCATAGCAATCAGCAGCCTGATCGGGGCAACGGAATGCTTTCCACATGTATGCATCAGCGAGGTATGCCTTGGCCATACCCTTGGTGCAACGGCCATACTGATTGTTGTATGGAGTCCAATCCAGCAGTTCTGCAGCCTTAGAGAAGTCTTCGATGATGAAGTCCCACATTTCTTCGTAGGTCTCTGCAGCAGCCTTGACAGGAGTATTATTGAAGTCTTCACCGGTGGCGAGCATAGGAACACGACCGAATGTAGTAGCCAACCAAGTGTAGAAATATCCACGGAGTGCGCGAGCCTCACCTTCGCAAAGCTTCTTAGCTTCTGGGGTTACTTTCTCTGCATTCTCAAGTCCAGCCAGATAGAGGTTAGCACGTGCGATGGCAGTATAAGCGTGTGACCATCCTTGACCCAGTTCACCAACGTTGGCATCCCATGTCTGGTCGAGGAATTTTACGTCCCAACCGGTACACTGTGTATCCATTGTTGGGTGGCTTCCAGTAAACAAATTTGGTTTAAAGCCCCAGCTATCATCTTGTTTGCTGACGTTGTTATAGGCATAGATACCGTTCAATCCAAGGCGGGCATTATCATCATTCTCAAACTGAGATTCTATGTCCAGAATGTCATACTTTGGTACGTCAAGGAATTTATCGTTGTCGCATGAAGAGAAAGCGACGCATCCTAAACCTGCCAATGCAAAATATTTAATTATATTTTTCATAATTGTCTTTCTTTATAGTTAATTAGAAGGTAATGTTAAGACCGCACATGTAAGTACGTGGAGTTGCATAACGGCCAGTGTCAAGACCTGAGTAGATGACGCTACCCTGACCAACTTCAGGATCACCATACTTGCTGTATGGAGAGATTGTGCAGAGGTTCTGAACAGCTACGTAAGCACGTACTGCAGTGAGACCGAATGAGCTGAGGAACTTCTTAGGAACGTTGTAACCTACCTGAATATTGCTAATCTTGAGGAAATTACCGTTCTCTACCCATGCATCGCTAATGCGGCTGTTCTTGTTGTTGTCAAGGCGAGTCAGGCGTGGGAGTGTTCCGTTAGGATTGGTTTCAGCATTGTACATGTTATTGTAGCTATCCTTAAGCAGAGCAGGAGTCCAAGAGTCATCCGACGGGTTCATGATAGAAAGACGCATCTTTGAATAAGAAAGGATGTCCATACCCAGTACACCGTATGTGTAAAGACTGAAGTCCCAATCCTTATAAGTAGCGCTGAGGTTCAAACCGAAGTTAAACTTAGGCAGACCATTGCCGAGGATTACGCGGTCATTATCATCGAGTGTGCCGTTCTTATCAGTATCAACGAAGAGGAAGTCACCGATCTGTGCATCCTGTCCCTGAGCCTTAGCTTTGTCGAGTTGCTCCTGAGTTTTGATGATACCTGCAACTTTATATCCATAGTATGAACCTACGGCTTCGCCTTCGCGACAGATAGAGTGGTTGTTCCAGTTGAAACCTGTACCACTGACAGCACCAAGGTTTGAACCGTCGATTTCGTCGGCAGAATATGTGCTGTTGCCACCGGTACATGTTGCAGTGTAGTCCGCACCCATCTTCTTAATCTTATTCTTCAAGGTAGAACCGTTGAATGCCACGTTGATAGCCCAGTCCTTATTGAGTTTCTTGTTGTAGTTTACAGAGAATTCGAAACCGGTATTATCAATCTGACCGTAGTTGGTATAGATAGAAGTATTACCTGCTGATGGACGAATCTGACGCTCAAGGAGCAAGTCCTTAGTCTTACGAGTGAAGAAGTCCATGGTAACAGTCAAGTCATTGTTGAGGAATCCGAGGTCAAGACCGAAGTTAGTCTGTTCGTTGGTTTCCCATTTCAAGTTGGTATCAACCAGTGGTGCATAGAATCCAACAACACGATCGAACGAACCGGTAGTACCACCACCAAGACCAGGAGCGTAGAAGTTGTACTTGGTATCGGCAGAAGACAGGGCATAAGTAGAACGTCCTGCGATACCACCGGCATTACCAGTCTGACCCCAACCGATACGAACCTTAGCATTGCTGATAGCCTTCACGTCCTTCAGGAAAGACTCTTCCTTCACGCGCCAAGCGATGGCAGCTGATGGGAAAGTACCCCAACGGTTTCCTTCAGAGAAGTTAGAAGAACCGTCGCGACGTACGGTAGCAGTCACCACGTAGCGGTCGAAGAGACTGTAAATCAAACGTCCATAGTATGAGATAGTACGTACTTCAGCGTTGAAACCACCATTACCATTGATACTTTTAGCATCATTGGTGAGAGAGATCACACGGTTGTTGGGAGAGAGGAAGCCGTGCGCACTTGCGCTAACCCATGAACCTTCGTACTTGCTTACAGTGTTACCAGCCATCAAGGTCAGGTTATTGAAATCAGTCTTCCAGTTATAGGTCATGTAAGTTTCAATGCTCTTGCTCAGACCCTTGCTCAGGCTGAGTCCGAAGTCATAGTAAGCCTGGTTACGACCTTCGTACTTCACTTCAGTCATAGTACCGCCGATATTGTTGTAACGCTTGTACATACCAGAGAACTCGTCATTGTCAGAGTTGGTCTGTGTCCAAGAAGCGATAGCGTGGATGTTGAGCTTATGCTCCTTCAGGTTGAGAAGTGTAATGTCGATGTAGGGGTTGATAGAAATACGTGAGTTGCGAGTTACGCGACCGATTTCCATCTGTGAAGCATAGGGGTTCTGAGCCTGAGCGGTCATACCTTCCCATCCGTCAGGCGTAGGAGCCTTACCTGCTCCATAGGTACCATCGGGGTTCACCACATTAACATTAACCAACTGACCAGTTACGTCATCGATATAGTCGAGTGATGGAGCCATCTGCGCGATATCACGCTGTGATGACAGGTTACCATTGTTACCCAAACCGATGTTGTTACCTTTAACGGTAGAGTACATGTAGTTCATATCACCACCAAACTCAATGTAGTCATTGACCTTAGTCTTAACGCTGGCGCGTGAGGTGAGTCGGTCATACTTGGTGTTAACGATGATACCCTTGTTCTGCAAGTAACCAAGAGAGAAGTTGTACTGAGTCTTTTCAGTACCACCATTAGCAGAGATACCATACTGTTGACGGAGTGAAGTGCGATACATCTGATCCTGCCAGTCGATGAGGTTGCGCTTACCATCGTAAGCCTCAGCCCAGATCTGGTTGTTCAGCGTAGCGCCGTCATTAGCTTTAGACTCGCGGATAGAACGAGCATAATCGTTACCAGTGAGGGTTTTCAGTTTGTAAGGAAGAGTCTGAATACCAAGGTCAGCAGTGATCTTGATGTTCATCTTGCCTTTCTGACCGTGCTTAGTGGTAATCATGATAACACCATTCGCACCGGCAGAACCGTAAATTGCAGTAGCAGAAGCGTCCTTCAAGACTTCAATACTCTCGATATCAGCAGGGTTAACGAAGTCGGCATTGGTACCAACCTGCACACCATCTACTACATAGAGAGGCTGAGCATCACCGTTGATAGTACCGATACCACGGATACGGATGGCAGATTTAGAACCAGGAGCACCGTCCTGATTGGTAACCATCACACCAGCAGCTGCACCTTGGAGGGCCTGAGCGATGTTAACAGGCACCTTGCGCTCCATTTGCTCCTTATTAATAGTAGCCACAGAACCAGAGATGTCTGACTTCTTCATTGTACCATAACCTACTACAACGAGGTCGTTAAGTACTGTTTCATCGCCCTTGAGGACAACTTTAAGATTGGTTTTGCCGTTGACAGCCACCTTTTCAGTAGCATATCCCACGTAAGAGATACTCAACTGTGCGTTGGCTTTCACGTTCAACTGGAAGCGACCATCGAAATCAGTCACGGTACCGTCGTTTGTGCCCAGCACTTTAACGGTTGCACCGATAATCGGTTCGCCACTTTCATCACTTACTGTTCCTTTTACAAGGCTCTGTGCCGAAATCCCCAAGGGGAATAAACAGAGCAGCAACAGTAAAAACAACGGCTTTTCAATCTTTCTTAAGTTAGTTGAATTTGACATAAATAGAACAGATTAAAATTAGTTATTGATTGGTTAATATTGTTGTTGGTTTGTTTAGGTTGCCTCACGCATTTGTTGCGGTAAGGCGATGCAAATATAATTTATTATTCCTTAACATCTGTTCATAATCGGCAAAAAAAACTTTGTTTCTTGTTACATTTTGAATTTTGTTACACAGGATGAGGGTATATTTTACACCACACAAAGTTTTCTGTCGATCAAGAAAACGCGTCAGAGCAAAAAAGTAGAGATTCAACCCCTATAGTGTGCAATATAAATACTTTTTGAAACATGCAGAGCTGTTAAAACATGCTATAAAACACACCGTGACTGTTCGTATATACCTTATATATAATGCGCGCGTGCGCACGATCACACGCACGTGGTAACACGAAGGATGATAGTTTATATAGCAACTAAAAATAGTAAGAATATGCAAAACAGAGTTTTTTCAGTGATACTATTCTATCAGAATATATGCAAAAAAGATACAGAGCTTGATGGTTTGAAAAAAAATGTGTAACTTTGGCAACGGAAACAGAAAATGGATGCTCGCAAATACAAGAAAACAAGAAACGGCTGTCTTTCGAGCTGCTGGAGAGGAAGTAGCAACGGGAGCGAGAAGCAACCTAAGGCAGCTGGAGATGCAGCAGCAACGGGAGCGGGAACTGACCTAAAGCGCCAGGGAACGCCGCAGAAACAGGAGCAATAACCTAAACAAATATTTTAAAAAAACAATAATACAATGAAGAGAAATGTAATTCTGACCGTAATCGGTTGCCTCATGAGCGTTATGGCATGGGGCGAACAGGTGGTTGTGGAGACTAAAAACATGACCATGGTGCTCGATGTAGAGCAAGGCAAGCATCCACAATACGTGTATTTCGGCAGTAAACTCAATGCCGAAGAACTTGCCCATCTGCAAAAACCCGTGGAAGGACGCATGGATGCCTATCCTGCCTATGGTCTCAACACACCGGCAGAAGCAGCTTTTGCCATGCGCCATGCAGACGGTAACCTATCGTCAGCACTTTATGCCGATGGTGTAAGTCGCAATGGCGACGTGACCACCATCCGCCTGAAAGACCCTGTTTATCCCATCACCGTCAATCTGAAATATAAAGCATACCGCGATGTAGATATGATTGAAGCATGGAGCGAGGTGACCAACGGCGAGAAACAGACCGTCACCCTCACCACTTTTGCCTCTGCCATGCTACCCATTCGCCGTGGCGATGTATGGATGAGCCACCTCTATGGATCGTGGGCAAACGAGGGGCGCCTGGTGGAAGAACCACTCCATGCCGGTCAGCGTGTGATTGTCAACAAGGACGGCACGCGCAATTCGCATACCTCTCACGCCGAAGTGATGTTCTCCTTGGATGGCAAAGCCCGCGAGAATAGCGGTCAGGTGATAGGTGCAGCCCTGTGCTACAGTGGCAACTACCGTCTGAAAGTCAATACCGACGACACCGAATACCATTATTTCTTTGCAGGCATCAACGAAGACAATTCAGAGTATCACCTTAAGAAAGGAGAAACCTTTGTGACGCCAGCTCTTGCCCTAACCTTCAGCAACGAAGGTCTTTCAGGCGCCAGTCGCAATTTCCACAAATGGGGTCGCAATTACAAACTGATGCACGGCAATGTGGAGCGCAAAATCCTTTTGAACTCTTGGGAAGGTGTCTATTTCGACATCAACCAGCAGGGCATGGATCAGATGATGGCTGATATCGCCTCAATGGGAGGTGAATTGTTTGTAATGGACGATGGCTGGTTTGGCGACAAATATCCCCGCAAGACCGACAACTCATCACTTGGCGACTGGACCGTAGATAAAAACAAGTTGCCCGATGGCATCGAAGGTCTGTTGCGCGACGCAAAGAAGAACGGAGTAAAATTCGGCATTTGGTTGGAACCAGAGATGACCAATACCGTCAGCGAACTCTATGAAAAGCATCCCGACTGGATCATCAAGGCTCCTAAGCGCGACGCCGTGCTGGGTCGCGGCGGCACGCAGTTGGTGCTCGACCTGTCTAATCCCAAGGTGCAAGACTTCATTTTCAGCATTGTAGATAATCTCCTGACGAAATATCCAGAGATTGATTATATCAAATGGGACGCTAACATGGCGATTATGAACCACGGCTCACAATATCTCAACATGGCAGACCAGAGCCATCTGTATATAGCCTACCACCGTGGGTTCGATGCCGTATGCAAGCGCATCCGCGCCAAATATCCCGATATCACCATCCAGGCATGCGCTTCAGGAGGCGGTCGTGCCAACTGGGGCATACTCCCCTACTTCGATGAGTTCTGGGTTTCCGACAATACCGATGCGCTCCAGCGCATCTACATGCAGTGGGGGACCAGCTATTTCTTCCCCGCAATCGCCATGGCAAGCCATATTTCCGCAACTCCCAACCATACTGTGTTCCGCACCACATCGTTGAAATACCGTATCGACGTAGCCATGAGCGGTCGTTTGGGCATGGAGATTCAGCCGAAAAACATGACCGATGCCGAGAAAGAACTGTGTCGCAAAGCCATTGCCGAATACAAGCAGATACGTCCCATCGTACAGTTTGGCGACATCTACCGCCTTATTTCGCCCTACGACAAGAAGGGTCTTGCCTCGATGATGTATGTCACCGAAGCCAAAGATAAGGCAGTGTTCTACTGGTGGAAGACCGAATCGTTCCAAAACGAGCACTTGCCACGTGTCCACATGGCAGGTCTTGACGCCACTAAGATGTATCGCGTGAAGGAGTTGAACCGCATCGACGTAGAGCCACTCGCCATTGAGGGCAAGCTGTTCAGCGGTGCATACCTGATGAACCACGGTCTCGACGTGCCTTACCGCAACAATACGGAGTGGAACGCACGCACTGATTGGTCGAGCCGCGTATTGCTCCTTGAAGCCCAATAATCGTCAGCAGGCGCACATGGTGCGCACCTATTTATAATGAAAGACACACATCGTAACAGATGACAACAAGAAAGAAAGAAAAGACAGACCTGCTCGCTTACATCCGCGAGGGCCGTACGATGACACGGAGGGAAAAGCTCAATCTGATTATTCAGTTGAGTATTCCCTCCATGCTCGCACAGCTCTCCACCATCGTTATGTTTTTCATTGACGCCTCGATGGTGGCACATCTGGGTGCCAAGGCATCCGCATCTATCGGATTGATAGAGAGCACTTCATGGCTCTTTGGCGGACTTGCCTCCGCTTGTTCCATGGGTTTTTCCGTCCAAGTGGCACACGCCATCGGCGCCAACGACTTCGATCGTGCACGCCACATTCTTCGTCAAGGCATCACCTGCTGTCTCATTTTCAGCGCATGTTTAGCCACTACGGGCATTATCATCCATCGCGCCCTCCCCTATTGGTTGGGTGGAACAGCCGATATTGCCTCCGATTCATCGCTTTACTTTCTGATATTTTCCTGCGCTGCCCCTTTGTTCCAACTCGAACACCTGTTTGGTTCGATGCTCAAATGCTCAGGTAATATGAAGGTGCCCAGTATGCTCAACATCATGATGTGTTTTCTCGATGTAATTTTCAACAGCATTTTCATCTTCATCTTAGGCTTCGGCGTAGTCGGTGCAGCCATGGGCACCAGTTGTGCCTACCTTGTCATCACATCGCTGATGGGATATTTTCTCATCTTCCGTTCCGACATTCTGCATCTGAAAGGACGGCGCGGTTCGTTCCGTCCCACTATCTCCACAGTGAAGGCCGCCTTTGGCATCGGCGCCCCCATGGGTTTGCAACACCTATTGATGGGTGGCGCACAGATTGTGAGTACGATGATTGTAGCGCCTTTGGGCACTATCGCCATTGCCGCCCACTCGTTGGCCATCACGGTAGAGAGCCTGTGTTACATGCCGGGCTACGGCATTGCCGAGGCAGCCACAACGCTTGTTGGTCAAGGTATCGGCGCCG
This sequence comes from Prevotella sp. P4-98, assembly GCF_002251405.1. Taxonomy (NCBI): domain Bacteria; kingdom Pseudomonadati; phylum Bacteroidota; class Bacteroidia; order Bacteroidales; family Prevotellaceae; genus Prevotella; species Prevotella sp. P4-98. The sequence continues at coordinate 34,663 of NZ_NPJC01000009.1, forward strand.
GACAGCGCCTGCTGACCCGTTCTTTTGCCTATCTGTCTGTAGGACTTGGAGTTTTGGTGATGACGTTTATGGGTGGTATGATGTATCTCTTTGCCCCCCAACTCATGGTGTTGATGACTCCCGTCGAGCTCATTCAGGAGGTCGGCACAGTATGTTTACGCATCGAAGCCTTTGCCGAACCCATGTTTGCAGCAGCCATTGTGTGTAACGGAGTATTTATCGGTGCAGGCGACACACTGCGCCCTGCCATGATGAGTCTGGCATCCATGTGGGGTGTGCGTCTCACGTTGGCAGCCTTGCTCGCTGTGAGCCACGGTCTGCCAGGCGTTTGGACCGCCATGGCCATCGAACTGACGTTCCGCGGTTTGATATTCCTTACCCGTCTGTGGCATGGCGGTTGGGCAAATCGCATGCGCACCTGATCCGCCACTGGGTATAAAGAATACAGCCTCGACTTGTATGAAGTCGGGGCTGTTTCTTTCTTTTCCTATTAATAACTAAAAAACCTACTTTCTCTTAAATTTGTGGATTGTCGTTGTTTCTCACCCACAAACCTGTTGCAGCTAATGCTGCACACAGGGTAATCCATGTCATGTTAATCATCTCTTTACCTTTTTAATACCTAAAATTAAACATTAACCTAACAATCAAACTACTACTGCCTTCTCTATTATCCTCATTCTTTCACCTATTTACCTATTGTGTTATCCTGTTTCCTGATGTGTTATCCTAATCTTTTCCTTTTGAGCTCTTTCTTTGTTATCCTATCTTCTTACCTATTCTACCTATTTACCTTTCTTACTAACAATCTTATGTTATCCTATTGAATGTGTTCTCTCTTGATCACGGTGCAAAGTTAAGCAGATTCTGCGAACCTGCCACAGAATCTGCTTACAAAACTTTGAAAATGGGTGTATAATTGACCTTAATCAATTTATTGTGTTCGCGCACACAACTCTTTTCCCACTAAATTAGTCAATTCGACAAACTGTGGAATGGTGAGTTGCTCAGGTCGTTTGGTCATCATTTCATGCTGTGTGAGTGGGCTGTCGATAGTCGAAAGGTTAGGCAGCAACTGGCGTAGCGACACGCGCAACATCTTGCGGCGCTGGTTGAAAACGGTTTTCACCACGCGCTTAAACAGCTGTTCGTCGCATCCGAGGTGTTCCACGGAGTTGCGTGTCATGCGTATGACCGCACTTTTCACCTTTGGCGGTGGGTTAAACACGGTTTCATCCACGGTGAAGAGATAGTCCACGTCATACCACGCCTGTGTCAGTACCGAGAGAATGCCGTATGCCTTGTTACCCGGTTCACTCGCCATTCTGAGTGCCACTTCACGTTGTATCATGCCCGTGCAACAAGGAATGAGGTTGCGGTTGTCGAGCATTTTGAAGAATATCTGCGATGAAATATCGTAGGGATAATTGCCCGTCAATACAAACTGCTTGCCATCGAACACCTTGGTGAGATCCATTCTGAGGAAATCCTCACCGAGTATATTCTCTCTGAGTTTAGGAAAATGTTCGTTCAGATACGCCACACTCTCGCGGTCTATCTCTACCACTTTCAGTGGGCGGGGTTTTTCCACGAGATATTGAGTCATCACTCCCATGCCGGGTCCCACTTCGAGGACGGGCAAATCTGGGCATGCATCAACAGTATCGGCTATGCGTTTGGCAATGCCGAGGTCGGTCAGAAAGTGCTGACCGAGGTTTTTCTTGGGTCTTACTTGTTTCATTCTTGCGCCTTAAAGGTACTTTGCAAAGGTAAAACAATTATTCAATATTCACAAATTTTGCGAACACTTATTATATATAGGTCTATTATTTTGCCTCATCATCCCACCCTCATGTCCATACGCCCTATCGCCTTGGGCGCCTCTGAGCAGATGTCATTGTGGATGATGGATTATCGGTCAGATGTCCAACGACCGTTGTGTAGCTTTCCGGTCGTGTACCGCCTTACACCCTTGCGTCAGCAGTCTTTTGATGTTGCCTTTCATGCCTTCCTGCTGCATGCGGTGTCCACAGGGGATGTATTTGCACTTAATTCCGGTGATGTGCTTATCTACGCGGAAGTCTTGCGGGCGTTCCACGGGTTTACTGGTCACTGAGAGATAGAGTTTTCCCAAGTCGCCAAGGTTGACCACTTGTCCTTCACTCAATGCCAATCGAATGGTGGAAAAGAGTTCTGCCATGACCATCCGCACATCGGAAACCTTTGCCGAACAGTTGGCTTGTATCCGTTCTTCTATCTGTTCGAGCGTCAATTCTGCACCACGTATGGTGTGGGCATAGTACATGCCATAATGATTGCGAGACTTAATTTCTCCCTTTACCAACATAAATTTTACTGCCATAATCTTCGTGTGTTTAAATGATATGAGTTAATTGTGACTGCAAAATTAGCAAAAAACGATAGCGAAAGCAAATCTATTCATACCCCATTACTACCCTATCAATATTGTTTGAGGCAGCAAATCAATTTGTTTTCCTCAGCAAATCAATTTATTTTGCCGAGCAAATCAATTTGATTTCCTCGGCAAATCAATTTGATTTGCTCACCCATACTCCGTCTAAAGCGCAACAACATGCTATATTTCTGCAAGTTACACGCGTTTCACGATCTATTGACAAATATCACTTATCATCGTCATGATACCACAACACACTAAAAAGGGGAAGTCGCCCTTAGGCAACTTCCCCATTATCATCATGTTTGTTGATTTTCGATTTGTACTGCGACAAAGCTGTCGCGCGTACGTTTTTAGATTTTGTTCTGCAACTTCATATCGATTACTATACCTGTTGCAACAGCTGCAGCGCAGAGAACAGTGGCAATTGCCATAATTTCAAATACTACCATAATAGTTATCCTTTCTTTGTGTTTTGTTATTACTTTGAGGTCTGCCCGAAGGCTCGCCTCGTTTTTTTCATCTCTTAAATGAGTTACTTACCAAGATTAACCTTGTTGTTCACTCTGACTGCCTCAGCAATCGTAATGGCTACAACAGCCACAATTAACAATACTAAAGTCATGTTCTTCCTTTCTTTTTAATTTGTGTTATCCTGTAATTGTTATCCTGTGCATTTCTCTTAATGCGATGCAAAGGTACGCACTAAATATCAACCTTGCAAGCATTGTGTGCGCAAACAACACAAAAATACCCTATTCTTTGACCCATATCAAAGATTTGACATGTATCAATACATCTTCACGGAAATGTAACTATATAGCTGGGGAATATCGGATTCATAGTGCTTCATACGGCAGTATATTGTATAATAAGGTGTAAGGAGGGAGGAGAAACAGACTTTGGCGCTACGCGCCCAAGGTACTCACGCTCAAGAATAAAAAAGAAAATTGCTTTTTTCTTTTTTATTCTGCTCGCTTATTCGTACCTTTGCCTACGGAAACATGAAGACAACAAACATCATCATCAAGATACTGATGCCTCTTGTGCTGGGCGGAGCGATACTCTATTGGATGTATCGTGGGGAAAACTGGCAAGAGATGCAACACGTTATGACCGACGAAATGGACTGGACGTGGATGCTTCTCTCCTTTCCTTTCGGCATACTCGCACAGATGTTCAGAGGGTGGAGATGGCGTCAAACGCTCGAACCAATGGGCGAGCACCCTCGCCACTCCGTCAGCATTCATGCCGTTTTCCTATCCTATGCCGCCTCACTCATCGTGCCGCGCGTGGGCGAGTTTACTCGCTGCGGCGTGTTGAAGCGCTACGACAACATCTCGTTTCCTAAGGCATTGGGGACGGTGGTCACCGAGCGCGCCATCGACTCACTACTCGTCATGGGCATAACCGCTGTGGTTTTGCTCTTCGAAATGAGCACTTTCGGCATGTTTTTCCATAAGACAGGCACCAACCTCAGCACCATTCTCCACAATTTCTCATGGACAGGCTACTTCGTGGTGGCTATCTGTCTGCTGGCACTGATGGTGTTGCTCCACTTTCTGCTGCGCAAACTCTCGTTCTACGATAAGGTGAAAGCCACGCTGAAAGGCATTTGGCAAGGAGTCATCTCGCTCAAAGACGTAGCCAATGTGCCACTGTTCATCGTCTTTACCGTTGCCATTTGGCTGAGCTACTTCCTACACTATTACCTCACATTCTTCTGTTTCGACTTCACAGCAAACCTCGGCATAGGATGTGCCATGGTCACTTTCATCGTAGGAAGCATTGCAGTTATCGTACCGACACCCAACGGAGCCGGGCCCTGGCACTTTGCCGTAAAGACCATGCTGATACTCTACGGCGTGGCAGACACGCAGGCACTCTGCTTCGTGTTTATCGTACACACCATACAGACACTACTCGTGGTGGCACTCGGCATCTATGCCTGCATCGCGCTTGCCTTTACCCATCGCCACAACAGCATCGGGAAAAAAACATCAGAAACAACATTGTTCAACAAATTATAAAATTTCAAAGACTATGAACGAAATCACAAAACTGGATCCACAGTGCATCTGGAAAAACTTCTACGCCCTGACACAAGTACCACGCCCAAGCGGACATCTGGAGAAAATTCAGCAGTTCTTACTCGACTTCGGCAAACAGGTTGGGGTCGAAGCATTCAAGGACCCAGCAGAAAATATCGTTTTCCGCAAACCTGCCACACCGGGCATGGAAAACAGAAAAGGCGTCATTCTACAGGCTCACATGGACATGGTGCCACAAAAAACACCAGACTCACCACACAATTTCGAGACCGATGCCATCCAACCATGGATTGACGGAGAATGGGTGAAAGCCACAAACACCACACTCGGAGCTGACAACGGACTCGGCGTAGCAGCTATCATGGCGGTAATGGAAGACAAATCACTCGTGCACGGACCTGTGGAAGCACTCATCACTGCCGATGAGGAGACCCACATGGTGGGTGTCAACAACCTGCCCAGTGGTGAACTCCATGGCGATATCCTGCTCAATCTCGATACCGAGCTATGGGGCGAATTTGTCATTGGTTCGGCTGGTGGAGTGGATGTTACTGCCACGCTCGACTATCAGGAAGTGGATACCGACCCCACAGATGTTGCCGTTAAGGTGACACTGCAGGGACTCCGCGGCGGACACAGCGGCCTGGAAATCCAAGAAGGACGCGGCAACGCCAACAAGATGATGGTGCGCTTTGTGCGCGAAGCCATCGAAGAGACCGAAGCACGGCTGGCTTCATGGCACGGCGGAAACATGCGCAATGCTATTCCATTCAAGGCTGAAGTGGTGCTCACCCTGCCGAAAGAGAATGTAGAGGCACTCAAAGAACTGGCTGCCGACTGGCTCGCCGACTTCCAAGAGGAGTATGCTCCCATTGAAAAGAACATCCAGTTGACCGTAGAAGAAGTGGCAACACCAGCCAAACAGGTGCCCGTAGAACTGCAAGACAATCTCATCAACGTCATCTACGCTTGCCACAATGGTGTGTTCCGCATGATTCCCCACTATCTCGACGTAGTAGAGACATCGAGCAACCTTGCCATCATCGACATTGCGGAGGGTAAGACTGCCATGAAGATTCTCGTACGCTCAAGCCGCGAAGACATGAAAGAGAATCTCGTGAAGACCCTCGAAAGCTGCTTCAACATGGCTGGCATGAAGGTAGAAGCTACAGGCGATTATGCCGGTTGGGACCCCAACCCCGACTCAGAAATCCTCGGTCTGCTGCTCAAAGAGTATAAGGAGCTGTTTGGAAAAGACGGTGTCGTACAGGTAGTACACGCCGGACTGGAGTGCTCCGTCATACTCGGCAAATACCCACACCTCGATGTGGTGAGCCTCGGCCCGACGCTCGAATCACCTCACACTACGACCGAACGCGCACTCATCAGCACCGTGGAACCCTTCTGGCAACTGCTCAAGAAAACACTGGCTGATATTCCTGAGAAATAACAACCAACGGTCGGTGCATGCAAACAAACAGCACCGAAAGACCGTATCATACCCGTCAATGGCAGACACCTGATGTGTCTGCCATTGACTTTTTTGTTGCCTAAAGAGAAAGAAAAAACGAAAAAACCTTTGCATTTTCAACTGATTATTGTAATTTTGCAAGCAATAAAACCAAAGTAACAACATAAAATGGACGACTACCCGGCGGATAATTACAATTCGTAAGGCGTGAGGAGCAGCATGGCAAGACAGCTAATCCTCTTGCCACAAAGTCATTTGCACCAAAAAGGATTAGCACAATGAAGACATTCTGGAACACTAACAACGGACTGACCCAAATCAAAGAGTGGCAGCCCAACTGTTGGATACAGGTTACATGCCCAACAGAGGAAGACAGTCAACTGCTCGAAGAACAGTATAACATTCCCGATTATTTCCTATCCGACATCAGCGATACCGATGAGCGGGCACGTTATGAGTACGACGATGGTTGGATGCTCATCATCCTGCGTATCCCCTACGTCAAAGAGGTACGCTCACGTACGCCATATACCACCGTGCCACTGGGTATCATCCATAAGCGCGATGTCACCATCACCGTATGCTACTACGAAACCAATATGATGATCGACTTCGTTTCGTTCCAGCAAAAAAGAGCTGAGGGATTCACCGACCATGTCGATATGATTTTCCGACTCTTCCTGTCGTCGGCTGTTTGGTATCTGAAACGACTCAAGCAAATCTCTATGCTCATCGACAAAGCCAAACGAAACCTCGACCGCGAAGTAAACAACGAGAGTCTTATCGGACTGTCAAGACTGCAAGACTCACTCACTTACTTCAACACATCTATCCGTGGCAACGAGGTGCTGCTCTCCAAACTGAAATTTAAACTGCAGATTGACGAACTCGACGCCGACCTCATCGAAGATGTAAACATCGAGATGACACAGGCACGGGAAACTACCAATATCTATTCCAACATTCTCGAATCAACAATGGATACCTATCAGAGCATTATCAACAACAACATGAACACCATCATGCGTACGCTCACATCGGTAACCATCATACTCATGCTACCCACACTCATATCAAGTTTCTTCGGTATGAACCTCATCAACGGCATGGAGACAAGTCCCATAGGCTTCGCCATCGCCATCATTCTGTCACTCATTATATCAGTGGCATCATGGGCAGTTTTCAGACATAAACGACTCATTTAAGGGAAAAAATATCAATTTTCTGACATAAAATTAGGCTGTTTCAGATATTTTGCGTACTTTTGAAGCCTATTATGTGTACTCTAACCCATTTTCATGAACTCAAACATTAAGATGATGGACTCTCAAGAACAAACGCTCGAACAAGAGCGCAACATCCAGCAGCCAACGGCTGAAACAGAGCAAAATGCACTGCAACAGCACGAGCGTAAGCAGTATCAGAACAAACAGGAAGTGCTCGAACGCGTGCGCGAAATAGCACAAAGCGATGAAGCACCACAGAAAGACGAAGTGGATTACCTCAAAACGGTATTCTACAAACTGCACACTGCCGAACGCGAAGCTAAGCTCAAAGATTATATTGCCAATGGAGGAAACCCCGACACCTACCAAATCGTACCCGACGAAACAGAGGAGGCCTTCAAAGCAGAGATGAGCATCATCAAGGAAAGAAGACAGAAACTATTCCTCGAGCAGGAGCAGGAAAAACAAGACAACCTGCAGAAGAAACTCGATATCATAGAGAAAATCAAAGCGATGATTACATCGCCTGAAGAGGCAAACAAGTCGTATAAAGACTTCAAAGCACTGCAAGAGGAATGGAAAGAAATAAAAAATGTGCCCGTAGAAAAAGCCAACGAACTGTGGCGAAACTACCAGCTCTATGTGGAACAGTTCTACGATCTGCTCAAACTCAACAGTGAAGCACGCGAATACGACTTCAAGAAGAACCTTGAAAAGAAAACACGTCTATGCGAAGCTGCGGAGAAACTCGCTGAAACACCCGATGCTATCAGTGCATTCCATCAACTACAACAGCTTCATCAAGAGTATCGCGAAACTGGCCCTGTGGCTAAAGAGCTACGCGAAGAAATATGGGCACGATTCAAAGCTGCATCTACCGTTATCAACAAGAAGCACCAGCAGTATTTCGATGAACGAAAGGCACAAGAGGAAGAAAACCTCACCCGCAAGACTGCACTCTGTGAAAAAATAGAGGCAGTCGTTAAGGAAGACAATAAAAACAGCAACGATTGGGATAAACATACCAAGGCTATTATGGAGTTGCAAGCCGAGTGGAAAACCATTGGCTTTGCACCACAGAAGATGAACGTCAAAATCTTCGAGCGCTTCCGTAAGGCCTGCGACGAATTCTTCAAAAACAAAGCTGAATATTTCAGAAACAGAAAGGAAGAATATAAGAACAATGCCGATAAGAAACGTGCACTGATAGAAAAAGCGAAAGCCTTGCAGGATTCTACCGATTGGAAATCGACAAGCGATAAGTTTATCAATCTGCAAAAAGAGTGGAAAACTATCGGTACTGTGCCCAAGAAAATGGGCGACCAAATGTGGCAGGAGTTCAACGGCATCTGCAACAAGTTCTTCGAAGCGGCTAATGCTGCTGGAGCGGGCACACGAAGCGCGGAGCACCAGAACCTCAACAAGAAGCGCGAAATTGTGGAGCAACTCAAAGCGCTCACCGAACAAGCTGGCGACGACCTTCAGGCTAAGGTGCAGAAACTCGTGGCAGAATATCAAGCCGTAGGTCATGTACCCTACAAAGAGAAGGACAAGATCTATGAAGAATATCATGCCATACTGGATAAACTCTACAAGACACTGAACATCAGTTCTGCCAAGCGCCGACTCAACAATTTCAAAGACAACCTCAAACAGGTGGCTGGACGTGGTGAAAACGCCCTCGACAACGAGCGGGCACGATTGATGAGACAGTATGAGCAGTTGAAAAACGAGGTGCAGACCTACGAAAACAATCTCGGTTTCCTCAATGCGTCATCTAAGAAAGGAAATTCACTCATCGACGAAATGAACAGAAAAGTACAGAAATTGAAAGACCAAGTGCAGTTGGTGCGCGAAAAGATCAAAGCCATCGATAGCAATAAACAACAGTAAACAGCATCGTCATACCAGATACAGACAAAGGGAAAGGTCAACAACCTTTCCCTTTGTTGTTATTCTCCATGCCCCAACTGCCGGTTGCTTAATTGTTCTAACGATGGTCGAACGGTGGTCAATCGGTGGTCAATTGCCCAACATCGACCACACCATATACTTTTGAATCTCTGCATATTAGAACAAAAGGTGGTCGATGGTCACAAAATGATGACGTCGCGTGCGCGTGTGTGTGCGCATACACACGCGAGAGATATAAGAGGAGAATATCGATAAAAGAAACAGAAAAGAATAGGCAGCATTGAGAAGTTTTAACGTCAAACAACCACATATTGATAGAACTTTGAACGCTATAAGACGGAGGTAGGCGCTGCACGACGAAGGTACTATCGTTCGGAAAAGCGAAAGAAAATTTCTGTTTTCTTTTGCTTTTCACTCACTTATTCGTACCTTTGACGCTATGCGACGAAGGTACTCTCGTTCGGAAAAGCGAAAGAAAATTTCCGTTTTCTTTTGCTTTTCACTCACTTATTCGTACCTTTGCAGTCGATTTTAAAATTAAGAGAATGCAGGATATCCGTAACATTGCGATTATCGCACACGTGGACCACGGCAAAACTACGCTCGTGGACAAGATGATGCTGGCAGGAAACTTATTCCGTGAGGGACAAGACCTAAGTAGCCAAGTATTGGACTCCAATGACTTGGAACGCGAAAGAGGCATCACAATCCTTTCCAAAAACGTAAGTATTAACTGGAAAGGTACAAAAATCAACATCATAGACACTCCAGGACACTCCGACTTCGGAGGCGAAGTGGAACGCGTACTCAACATGGCAGACGGTTGTCTGCTACTGGTCGATGCGTTTGAAGGACCTATGCCACAGACTCGCTTCGTGCTGCAAAAGGCATTGGAAATCGGTCTGAAACCTATCGTGGTGGTGAACAAAGTAGATAAACCCAACTGCCGACCAGAGGAAGTATATGAAATGGTGTTCGACTTGATGTTCTCTCTCGATGCTACAGAAGACCAACTCGACTTCCCTGTAGTATATGGTTCAGCTAAAAACGGATGGATGGGCGAAGACTATAACAAGCCTACCACCGATATCACTTATCTGCTCGACAAGATTGTTGAGGTGATTCCAGCACCAAAACAGATTGAGGGCACTCCACAGATGCTTATTACAAGTTTGGACTACAGCAGCTATACCGGACGTATCGCTGTGGGACGTGTACACCGTGGACATCTGAAAGACGGACAGCAAGTAACCATCTGCCACCGCGATGGTTCGCAGGAGAAAACAAAGATAAAAGAGTTGCACGTGTTCAATGGAATGGGCCACCAGCGCACAGAACAAGTAGATTGCGGCGACATCTGTGCCGTAATCGGATTGGAGAAATTTGAAATCGGTGATACCATCTGCGATGCAGAAAATCCCGAAGCAATGCCTCCTATCGCTATCGACGAACCTACCATGTCGATGCTCTTCACTATCAATGACTCACCATTCTTCGGTAAAGAGGGTAAGTTTGTGACTTCAAGACATATCAGCGAGCGACTGAACAAGGAACTGGAGAAGAACCTTGCGCTGCGCGTAAGGCAAGTGGAAGACGCTAACGACCGCTGGATAGTAAGCGGACGTGGTGTGCTGCACCTCTCGGTACTCATCGAGACCATGCGTCGTGAGGGCTATGAACTGCAGGTGGGACAGCCTCAGGTAATCTATAAAGAGATTGACGGAGTGAAATGCGAACCTATCGAAGAACTCACCATCAATGTGCCTGAGGAATTTGCCTCTAAGATGATTGACATGGTGACACGACGCAAAGGCGACATGACCTCGATGATCAATCTCGGAGAACGTGTGGATATCGAATTTAATATCCCTTCACGAGGCATTATCGGACTGCGTACCAATGTATTGACAGCATCGCAAGGTGAGGCTATCATGGCACACCGCTTCAAAGAATATCAACCTTACAAGGGCGATATAGAGCGCCGTTCCAACGGTTCGATGATTGCCATGGAAACTGGAACTGCTTTCGCCTACTCTATCGACAAGTTGCAAGACCGTGGTAAGTTCTTCATCGATCCAGGCGAAGATGTATATTACGGTGAGGTAGTCGGCGAACATGTTCACGACAACGACCTTGTGGTGAATGTGACAAAAGCCAAACAGCTGACCAACGTACGTGCTTCAGGTTCGGACGATAAGGCTCGCATCATACCGAAAACAGTGATGTCGCTCGAAGAGTGCTTGGAGTATATCAAGGAAGACGAACTCGTAGAGGTTACTCCTAAGTCAATGCGTATGCGTAAAATTATCCTCGACCACGACCAGCGCAAAAAGGCTAATAAGTCGTAACCGAGGATATATGAATCGGATATATCCCACATCGGCAAACAGACCGATGGAGGATAAATAATAAGTCTGGATTATTCCGGATAGTGGAGGTTCTCATCAGTAGCATGATCGAGAACCTCTTCTACATATCGGCGGGCTTCAAGACGTGCCATGGGAAGGTCGTGGAGCAACCAGTTGCCGCAATCGCGAGGTGCAGCACCGGGTATCTCGCCTTCATAATCTGCAACGAAACGGAAGGTGCGGCGCATGAGATCGAGGATGTCACGACTCTCGTAATCACCACGAATCAAAAGGTAATTACCAGTCAGACAGCCCATCGGTCCCCAATAGATGATGCGATCTTTCCATTCTGCATCGTTGCGCAGATAGGTAGCAGCAAGATGTTCGATAGTATGGATGGCACCGTTGTGGAGCACGGGTTCACGGTTGGGCTCCTTCATACGGATATCAAAAGTGGTAACGGTCTCACCACCTACTTGGTCTTTGCGACTCACATAGATGCCACGGAGCAAACGCTCATGGTCTATCGTAAAACTGGGTATCTTATTCATATAGCGATTCTACAAATGTCTTGGTTACTTGAAAAGAGTTTTCGGCAATGGTATTCCAAAAGTCATGATACATGGAAGCATCGGTATCGCGAAGGGGAATATCACTCACCACACGAAACGAGATGAAGGGTACTCCATACTTATAGCACGTTTGGGCAATGGCTGCCGACTCCATATCAACGGCTTTGGCTTCGGGGAAATGGCTGATGATGTCACGCATCTTGTCTTTGGAATCAACAAACCAATCGCCAGTGACAATCAATCCGGGATGGACAGAAAAGCCTTCACACTTCACTTGACAGGCTTTCGCCAATAATTGTCCATCGGCTTTATAACGGGAAGGCATTCCCTGCACCTGACCATAAACAGTGGTTTGATCGATTGAAGTACCGCAATACACATCATGGTAACTCACTTCTGCACCTACCACAACATCCTGAACATGGATATCATCGCCGTTGCCACCAGCACATCCACTCGACACAATGACATCGGGATGGTGCCTGCGAATCATTTCGGCAGCACCTAAAGCTGCATTGACCTTACCAATGCCACACTTCTCAACAACCACGTTGCCATCGGTGAAGAGGTGTTGTAATTGTTGCAATTCTTTGTCCATTGCAACGATAATTCCTATTTTCATGTTTTGTTTCTATTGATTTATGCATGCAAAGTTACGAAAATTTGTGTAAAATGGTTATCTTTGCACTCAGAAACAAAAACAAAACGGTTATGAAAAGTTTGAAACAGTGGCTACCAGACATCTTGGTAGTGATTTTGTTTGCGGCAATATCGTTTGCCTATTTCTTCCCTGCAGATATTGAAGGACGTATCCTATACCGGCACGACTCATCGGCAGGACGTGGCGCCGGACAGGAAGCATCAGAGTATTATCAACGTACAGGAGAACGCACAAGATGGACCAATTCGCTCTTCGGAGGTATGCCTACCTATCAGACGTCGCCATCATATCATAGTACCGACACCATTGCACAAGTGGGCAATGCCTACCATCTATGGCTGCCGGAAAACGTATGGTATGTGTTTGCCTATCTATTGGGATTTTATATCCTGTTGAGAGCATTCGATTTCAGATGGTATCTTGCTACACTGGGCGCTGTTGTATGGGCATTCTCCAGCTACTTCTTTATCATCATTGCCGCTGGACACATTTGGAAAGTCATTGCACTGGCTTATCTACCACCGATGATTGCCGGTGTAGTATTGGCTTATAGGCGAAAATATATGCTGGGACTCCTGGTCACTGCACTATTCTCTGCACTGGAGGTATTGGCAAATCATGTGCAGATGACCTACTATTTCCTGTTTGTTGTAGTAGCAATGGCTATTGCCTTCATCATAGAAGGTGCGATGAAGAAAGACTGGAAACATCTAGCAAAAGCTACTGGTGTATGTATAGCGGGTGCTACAATCGGTATTTGCATCAACATGTCGAACCTCTACCATACATGGCAGTATGGCAAGGAGACGATGCGTGGACAAAGCGAACTGGTGAAGAAGAATACCGCTAACCAAACATCAAGCGGACTGGATCGTGACTATATCACACAATGGAGCTACGGAATAGACGAGACTTGGACCCTGTTGGTGCCCAACACTAAAGGTGGTGCCAGCGTGAGCATTGCCTCTGATCCCACTGCCATGAAAAAAGCAGATGCAGAGGTGAGCGACTTCTTCCAGAATACATTCAACATGAATATCTACGGCAGTTTCTCGGAATACTGGGGTACACAGCCTATGACTGCAGGACCTGTATATGTCGGTGCCTTTGTATTGATGCTGTTTATCCTCGGACTGTTTATCGTCAAAGGCCCCATGAAGTGGGCATTACTGGCAGTCACTATTCTTTCTATCCTCCTATCATGGGGTAGAAACTTCATGCCGTTTACCGATTTCTTCCTCGATTATGTGCCGATGTATGCTAAGTTCCGAACGGTGGCATCTATTCTTGTCATTGCTGAATTTACCATTCCACTGCTTGCCATGTTGGCACTGAAAAAAATAGTGGATGAACCCGAAATACTGAAAACACAGAAGAAGTGGTTCTATCTTTCATTCGGACTTACCGGTGGACTGGCACTATTGTTTGCGATACTGCCAGACGTATTCTTTGACTTCAATTCCATACACGATGCAGATGCCATCAATGGACTCAACGCTCAATTGACAAATGTGTTGGGCAACTATCCCGATATGCTTGCCAACTATCAGCAGAATATATATCCGCGCATCTTGCCAAGTCTGGCCGCCATGCACAAAGCCGTATTCACTGCCGACTGCATTCGATCATTTGTCATCATTGCTATCGGTACTGCACTACTGCTTCTTTTCAGCATGAAGAAAATACGCAAGGAATGGCTCGTGGGAGCATTGGTTGTGCTCTGTCTGGTGGACATGTGGCAAGTGAACAAACGATACCTCAACGATGAAATGTTTGTTTCAAAGACGGTACGTGAAGAACCTGTACAGAAGTCGTCTGCCATTGACCATATCCTACAGGACAAGACACTCGACTTCCGTGTGCTCAATCTGGCAGGCGACACCTTCAACGAAAACGAGACAAGTTTCTACCTGAAGAGTATCGGTGGATACCATGCTGCTAAGTTGCGCCGTTATCAGGAGCTCATTGACGAACATATCAAAAAGGAGATTCAAGGTCTCGCAACTGCTTTCAACGAGGCACAGGGTGATATGACCAAAGTAAATGGCGACTCGATTTATCCAGTGCTCAACATGCTCAACACCAAATATTTCATTCTGCCACTGCAAGCCAACCAAACGGTACCGATAGAAAACCCATACCGCTATGGCAATGCTTGGTTTGTGGACCAAGTGGATTATGTGGAGAATGCCAATGCCGAGATTGACGCACTCGATAAGATTGACCTGCGTCATCATGCAGTTGCTGACAGCAAGTTCAAGGATATATTGGGCAACAGCACACAGCAAGATGCTGTTAGCCTTGTCACACTCAAGAACTATCAACCCAACGAACTGACCTACGAAGTGCAGTCGGGCAAAGGCGGAGTGGTGGTATTCTCTGAAATATACTATCCAGGATGGACTGCCACAGTAGACGGCGAGCAACAAGAGCTGGGACGTGTCAACTATGTGCTCCGTGCCTTGAACGTGAAGCCCGGACACCATCAGGTGGTGCTCACCTTTAAACCGAAGAGCATCACACATACTGAAACCATCGCCTATATTGCTATGGGCATCATGCTCTTGCTGATTGTGGTATTGATTGCTGAATATATTCGTCGCCAGCGACAAGCCAAGTCATAGAAACTAAGAACGTATTCATAAAATAATAGAAACTGATATATGGATTTCAGAACACCTGTCACTATCACGGAACCATCATTCCGCATAGAGCCCTTAGAACAGATACTGTTTGTAGGCTCTTGCTTTGCCGACAATATCGGTCAGCGGTTTGTGGAAAATAAGTTTCGTGCGACGGTCAATCCCTATGGTGTGATGTATAATCCAGTATCCATTCTCCATACGGTGATGCGAACCAGCGATACTTTCCCCGTGGCCTTCTTCACACTCGGCACCAACCATGTGTATCGGTTGAAGGAAACTGGCGAAATTGTAGATAACTGCGAGAAACGCCCACACCACCTCTTTCAAGAGGAAACATTGACGGTCAGTCAGTGTGCCGACTATCTGCGACAAGCCATAGCACTATTGCAAAGTCGCAGTGCCGATGTGGAAGTGGTGCTAACAGTCAGTCCTATCCGCTATAGGAAATACGGTTACCATGGCAGCCAACTGTCGAAAGCCACCCTATTACTGGCAGCCGACGAAGTGGCGAAAATGCCAAATGTGCACTATTTCCCTGCCTACGAGATTGTCAACGATGAGTTGCGCGACTACCGTTTCTATGCCGCAGACATGCTCCATCCCTCTGAGCAAGCAGTGGATTATATTTGGGAACGGCTCTGTGAAACATATCTCAGTGATCGTGCCCGACAGTTTCTAAGCGAATGGCAACCTGTGAGACAGGCACTAGGACATAAGCCTTTTGCGCCAGAATCAGAAGCTTATCGCACTTTTGTGAATAAAACTATGTTAAAAGTAGAAGAACTAAGAAAAAAATATGGTAATTTTGCGTTATGATTTACTCTATTGAAAAGATTACCACGCTTATTGGCGCGCGTCGTATCGGTAATACCGATGCTCAGATAGGATGGTTGCTTACCGACAGCCGTTCGTTGTGTTTCCCCGAAGAATCGCTGTTCTTTGCACTGCAATCACAGCGCAACGACGGACATCGCTATATCAAAGACCTCTACCGACGAGGTGTTCGTAACTTTGTTGTGGAAAAGTTGCAAGTGGAAGGTGAAGACCTTACAACATATACCGATGCAAACATTCTGATTGTACCCTCTACCCTTTCTGCCTTGCAGCGCTTGGCAGAACGCCATCGTGATGAGTTTAATATCCCCATTGTGGGCATCACCGGTTCGAACGGAAAGACCATGGTCAAGGAATGGCTGTACCAACTGCTTTCCCCACAAATGACAGTAACCCGTTCACCACGTAGCTATAATTCGCAGATTGGCGTGCCCCTGTCTGTATGGTTGCTGTCGGAACAAACAGACATTGGTGTGTTTGAGGCAGGCATCAGCCAACCAGGAGAGATGGAAAGTCTGCGCGATATCATCCAGCCCACCATTGGCATCTTGACATCCCTTGGTGATGCACATCAGGAGAATTTCCGCTCGATGGATGAGAAATGTACAGAGAAACTCCATCTTTTCCACGGAGCAAAGGTGATTTTCTATAATAGCGACGACAACACCGTGAGCCGTTGTATACGCCGTTCCGGCTATGACGGTGAGAAAATAGGATGGAGCCGTGAGAACGAATCGGCACCTTTCTATGTGGCAAGCGTTAAGCCTTCTAACGAAAAACCCGGTTTGACAGAAGTGGCTTATATATATAAAGGAGAACGCGGAATATATCATCTGCCATTTATCGATGAAGCATCGGTGGAATGTTCCATAGCCTGTGCTGCAGCAGCACGCTATCTCGGTGTGACAAACGAAGACCTTGACTTGCGTATGCAGGCAATCGAACCAGTAGCAATGCGCCTTGAAGTGAAGGAAGGTCGCCATGGCTGTACCCTCATCAACGATTCCTACAACTCAGATGTGAACTCGCTTGATATCGCACTCGACTTCATGAACCGGCGTCCAGACCATCAGGGCCGTAAGCGCACACTCATACTGAGCGACATACAACAGAGTGGAAAAAGTGATTTCGAGCTGTATAACGAAGTCAACAACCTCTGTCAGCAACGCGGTGTGGCACGCTTTATCGGCATTGGTCCGATGCTTATGAAATGTGCCGATTGTATCACCATTGCTGATAAGGCTTTCTTTACCGATGCCAATCAGTTTGTACAGAGTGAAACATTCCATTCGTTACACGATGAAGTGATACTGCTGAAAGGCGCACGAACCTTTGGTTTCGACCAATTGACCGAACTGCTGGAACAGAAAGTTCATGAGACCATACTCGAAGTGAATCTCAATGCGGTAGTTGAAAACTTGAACTACTATCGTTCGTTCCTCAAACCTAAGACAAAACTGGTATGTATGGTAAAAGCCGATGCCTACGGCGCAGGAGCTGTAGAAGTGGCAAAAACCCTACAAGACCATTGCGTGGATTATCTTGCTGTGGCAGTTGCCGATGAAGGTGTTACCCTACGTCGCAACGGAATCACACAGAATATCATCATCATGAACCCCGAAATGACTGCATTCAAGACCATGTTTGACTATGATCTTGAGCCTGAAGTATATTCATTCCGCTTGATGGATGCACTTATCCATGCCGCAGAAAAAGAAGGTATTACCGGCTGGCCTGTACATATCAAGCTCGATACAGGTATGCATCGACTTGGATTCGATCCAGAAAAAGATATCGATGAGTTGATAGCCCGACTGAAACAACAGAGTGCCATCATCCCCCGTTCGGTGTTCTCGCATTTCGTAGGTAGCGACAGCGATGACTTTGATGCTTTCTCAGCAGAGCAGTTTCGTAAATTTGATGCAGGAAGCAGTAAGTTGCAAGCAGCCTTCTCTCACAAGATACTGCGTCATATAGACAACTCTGCAGGTATCGAACACTTTCCAGAACGCCAACTCGACATGTGCCGACTGGGACTTGGGCTCTACGGCATCGATCCTCGCGACAATAGAATACTACATACCGTCAGCACGCTGAAGACCACCATACTACAAATGCACCATGTGCCGAAGGACGAAACCGTAGGCTACAGCCGCCGTGGTATATTGGAGCGTGACTCCATCATAGCCGCTATCCCCATCGGTTATGCCGACGGACTGAACCGACACTTAGGTCGTGGCGCCTGCTATTGTTTGGTGAATGGACAGAAAGCACCTTATGTTGGTAATATCTGCATGGACGTAGCTATGATTGATGTGACTGATATTGACTGTAAGGAAGGCGACAGCGTAGAGATATTCGGCGAACATTTGCCGGTAACAGTACTGAGCGATGTGCTCGACACCATACCTTATGAAGTACTGACTGGTGTGAGCAATCGCGTAAAGAAAGTCTATTTCCAAGACTAACATACAACACAATCGGGTGTGTGGACAATCTTCTAAACGTTATCGTTTACGTGAAAAAGGTCCACACACTCGTTTTTTTTTCATTTTTTATTAGTAACTTTGCATCCAAACTACGCTAAAACATCAATAAAAACAATAATATGAGTTCTGTACAGACCACAAAAATGACCAATTACCGTTGGGTAATTTGCTCGATGTTGTTCTTTGCAACAACCATCAACTACATGGACCGACAAGTGCTTTCCTTGACTTGGAAGGACTTTATCGCTCCTGAATTTCATTGGACCGACGACGATTATGGTACGATTACGGCAGTATTCTCCATCCTGTATGCCGTATTCTGTCTGTTTGCCGGTAAGTTTATCGACTGGATGGGCACTAAGAAAGGATACCTTTGGTCTATCTTCGTATGGTCGCTGGGTGCATGTCTCCATGCAGTATGCGGTTGGATAACGATGAAGTATGAAGGTCTTGACTCGGTAGAAGCACTTCGTGCCGTACAAGCTGGATCTGCCACAGCCTTGTCGATAGCCACCATCAGCGTATATCTCTTCCTGTTCTGCCGTTCGGTATTGGCGATGGGTGAATCAGGAAACTTCCCTGCCGCTATTAAGGTAACAGCCGAGTATTTCCCGAAAAAAGACCGTGCATTTTCCACATCTATCTTTAATGCCGGTGCATCAGTAGGTGCTCTTGTCGCCCCGCTGTCTATTCCCCCATTGGCAGAGTGGTTCGGTTGGGAGATGGCATTCATCATCATCGGTGTGCTCGGTTTTGTATGGATGGGCTTCTGGGTAGTATTCTATGAGAAACCCAACAAGAGCAACCATGTGAATGTTGCAGAGCTCACTTATATCAATCAGGATGCCGAAACCGATGCAGATCCTAAGGATGCAGACGACGAAGGTCCACAGATCAGCTTCCTCAACTGCTTCACTTATCGTCAGACATGGTCATTCATCGTGGGTAAATTCATGACCGACGGTGTATGGTGGTTCTTCCTGTTCTGGGCTCCTGCCTATTTCTCTGACCAGTTTGGCTACAAATCATCGTCAGGTATGGGTCAGTTGCTCATCTTCACCCTCTATTTCATAGTAACCGTATTGTCCATCTTTGGTGGATATCTGCCCAAATACTTTGTTGAGAAGAAGGGTATGGGAGCCTATGCAGGTCGCATGCGTGCTATGTTGCTCTTCACATTCTTCCCGATGACTGCTCTGCTTGCTCAGCCTCTGGCAGCATGGGAGGCTTCTCCTATCGACCCCGCATGGTGGCCTGCCATCATCATTGGCCTTGCAGGTGCAGGTCATCAGGCATGGTCAGCTAACCTGTTCTCAACCATTGGCGACATGTTCCCGAAATCTACTATTGCCACTATTACCGGTATCGGTGCTATGGCTGGAGGACTGGGGTCGATGCTTATCAACAAATGTTCGGGTAAACTCTTTACCTATGCAGAACAGCAGGGTGCAGACTTCACCTTCTTCGGTTTTGAAGGCAAACCTGCAGGCTACATGATTGTTTTCTGCATCTGTGCCATAGCTTACATCATTGGTTGGACTATTATGAAGGTGCTCGTTCCAAAATACAAGCCCATCGTGGTTGAATAATCACAAAGTCTGATTGTTTGAATAAGACCAAAAAAGAAAAGATATTATCATCATTCCATTTCGGTTGCCAAGACCGATTGGTACAATAATCATCTGAGAAAAGGGAAGAGCATAGCTCTTCCCTTTTCACTTATCTATCTTCAATCGGTCATTATATTACATGCATGACCGCGGATTAAACACACCTATAATGACCTATTTGTTTTTTATAGACCATAAAAACAGATTATCGCCAATTGGGTCATAAGGCTATTGGAACTGTCTGATTAATTATCTTCATACTTAACCACGACCTTGTCAAAGCCCATGGTTTGAAGCAAATGTCGGAACTGTGTGCGCCCGTTGTCACGTGCGGTATTCATATTCTGAGCGGTCAGACAGCGACGGCGCATCATGTCGCAAGCCTTAAGATAGAGTGCTTCGCGGTCGGCATTACTCCATTTCCCACTCTCATAAAAAGAACGTGTACGCGCTTCGTCTATGAAATTTTTATCGAGCAACTGCACAGGAGGTAACGTACAGACAATAGTATCGCCACGCATGGTGACCCATCCTTCCTGTACCCGACTCATATCAACCCCCAGGCGAAGTGTGCCATAATAGATTCGTGTCAACTGATCGTCGGAGAAGAAGCCTTTGCGAATAGTATCCACCAATTCTTCGTCGCTAACGGCAAGAAACTCCCATTGACCTATTGCCTCTATCGAGCGCACCTGTGTAGGCGATAGTTCCACTTGCTGTTGTGGTTCTACAGCCACCTCGTTATCCTTGTTCATCCAGAACACCCATCCTCCAAAAGCCAGAAAGGCTAATAGGATAAGACAGATGCCGATTCGTTTTATTGTTCGTATCATAATTCATCACTATTGTTGTTCGACGTCAGAGGACACTACTTTCAACTGTGGTTTGTCGACATTGAAATCTTTTCTAAAAGTCACCGTAACATGCTGTTCGGCAAAGCCCATATCCTTCAGCATCGGTATTAGGATATTGGCAGCACTAAGTCGCGCCGTTTCTATAAGTCCCAGCTGGGGAATATCCTTGATGATGGCATCGCGTCCTTGCTGTTCGAGTTGCGCCAGTTCTTTATCAGAGTAGTTGCTGCGAGCCAATGACACATGTTCTTTCATGTGTTCGTGATCTATACGGCTGCTGGTCATCACCATCTGCGGGTCTGGCAAGATTATCTCTATTCTGTCGCCATGTCGCACCACATTCTCTTTGCTGAAAGATCCAAAGTCAATGTAAGCCTTAACAGTAGCATCGATGGGGATTGCAACTTTTCGTTCAGAACCAGGTACATGAACGTCAAACTTATGACTGAAGATAGATCCCTGCAAGCGCATCTGATCGTCTTGCGTCACTATTTTACGCACCTGAGCCTCTGCAGTATAGAGTCTGCTACATTTCTGTATCTGCATGACCATCACTCCGAGTGTATCGTTGGCAACCTGTTGCGGCTTGTTATGAGATCCGCGACAGGTTGTCATGGCCAGAATGACGAGGCCCAATATAAGCATCAGAAAGGCAGATGCGGTCTTTACTTGTTTTTTCATGAGCTATTTTATTCCATGAAACCCTGTTTGCGGAGCACTTCCATGAGTCCGGCAGACATCGCCTCATTATCTTTCTTCGTATAGCGAATATCGGTAAATATTTGCGCCAAAGTCTCTTTATTGTTGATTTTGCAGAAGTTTTGGTTTTCTTCCAAACTCTCTTTCAATTGATAGTATCTGTTGATGTCATCAGCCGTATAGTCGTGGTAGGTCTCCCGATGGACAAAGCTATCCAAGGGCAGTCGGTCAGTCTGCTGTGGTTTTTCGGCAGGCCATCCAACGGTCAGAGTTGCCAAAGGTACTACTTGTTGCGGCAGATTGAGTGTATCGATAATCATCTGTGGCATATAGACGGTAGTTCCTAAGTAGCAGTAACCGAGTCCCTCTTCGTCCATAAGATTGCAGAGAGTCTGCGTATAGAGTAGTGCATCGATGGCTCCATTGACAAACGACAGGAAATTATTGTACCCAGGAACGGCTTTTCGCTGACGTGCCCAGACAGATGTGCGATGGAAATCGGCACAGATGGTGAGTACTACCGGCGCCTCAGTCACCATGGGTTGATTGAAATGTGCAGGTGCGAGTTTTCGTTTCATTTCGTCGGAACGAGTCACCACAACACTATAGAGTTGTAGATTTCCCATGGTTTGTGTTCGTGCCGCCTCATTCATCAAGCGGTCGAGCAAGGCTTCTTCAACTGGTTTATCACTATATTTGCGTATTGATGTACGGGTCAAAAGATTCTTCATATTGCATTATACATTATTAATATTATGGGAACAAAGGTACGAATAAGTGAGCGGAATACAAAAAGAAATACGCAAATTTCTTTTTTATTCCCGAACGAGAGTACCTTGGATGCGTAGCGTCAAAGGTACGAATAAGTGAGCGGAATACAAAAAGAAATACGCAAATTTATTTTTTATTCCCGAACGAGAGAACCTTGGATGCGTAGCGTCAAAGGTACGAATAAGTGAGCGGAATACAAAAAGAAATACGCAAATTTATTTTTTATTCCCGAACGAGAGTACTCTACAAACATAAAAAAACGATACCGTCTGTATGTATTACAGGCGATACCGTAACAGAATGATTGATGATATACTGTCCGTTGATCAGTTGCGGAACTGCAATCCTGCACCGTTGGCGTCGATTGTGATAGGCTGTTCGCGACTGACTTCCTCGGCCAATATCCTTTTCGACAGGTCGTTGAGCACCAGTCGTTGGATGGCACGCTTTACAGGTCGAGCACCAAATTCGGGGTCGTATCCCTGATCGGCAAGATAGTTGATTGCTGCATCGGTAACGCGGAGCGTAAAGCCCTGTGGTTCGAGCATCTTCTTGACCGCATTCATCTGGAGCCGAACCACGTTTGCTATTTCCGCTTTGGTAAGCGGCAAGAACATGATGGTCTCGTCGATACGGTTGAGGAACTCCGGTCTGATGGTCTTTTTCAACATATCCATCACCAGCATCTTCGTATTGGCGATGATGCTTTCTCGGTTGGTGGCGTTGAGTTTCTCAAACTCCTGCTGGATAAACTGGCTACCCAGATTTGACGTCATGATGATGATGGTGTTCTTAAAGTTTACCGTACGTCCTTTGTTGTCAGTAAGGCGACCGTCATCGAGCACCTGCAACAGGATGTTGAACACATCTGGGTGGGCCTTCTCTATCTCATCGAAGAGCACCACAGAATATGGTTTGCGACGCACGGCCTCTGTCAGTTGTCCGCCCTCATCATAGCCAACATATCCCGGAGGCGCACCAATCAAGCGTGAAACGCTGAATTTCTCTTGATATTCGCTCATATCAATACGCGTCATCATGGTTTCATCGTTGAACAGATAGTCTGCCAACGCTTTGGCGAGTTCGGTTTTACCAACACCGGTAGTACCGAGGAAGATAAACGATGCTATTGGCCGTTTAGGGTCTTGCAGACCAGCACGACTGCGGCGCACGGCATCACTCACAGCTTGAATGGCCTCATCCTGTCCGATAACCCGATGATGGAGTTCTTCCTCCAGATGGAGCAGTTTCTCACGTTCGCTCTGCATCATACGAGTTACAGGAATGCCGGTCCAACGGCTTACCACCTCTGCAATATCGTCGGCGGTCACTTCTTCGCGCACCATAGCTTCTCCGCCTTGTGTGCTCTTGAGTTGTTCCTGAATGTGCTTGATATCATCTTCGAGCATTTTGAGTTTGCTGTATCTGATTTCTGCCACACGTTCGTAGTTACCCTCACGTTCAGCACGTTCAGCCTCCAGTTTGAGGTTTTCTATCTGCTGTTTGTCCTCTTGTATCTTGTTGACCAACGCTTTTTCTCCCTCCCATTTTGCACGATATTGTTTTTCTTGATCGCGCAACTCGGCAATATCCTTGTCGAGTTGTTGTAGTTTGGGCTGATCGTTTTCGCGTTTGATGGCTTCACGTTCAATCTCCAGTTGTTTGAGGCGTCGAGTGATTTCATCGAGTTCTTCAGGTACAGAGTCGCGCTCCATACGTAGTTTGGCTGCAGCCTCATCCATCAAGTCGATGGCTTTATCAGGCAGGAAGCGGTCACTTATGTATCGTTCGGAGAGTTTCACGGCGGCAATACAGGCATCGTCTTGAATACGCACCTTATGGTGGTTTTCATAGCGTTCTTTTAGTCCACGCAGGATAGAAATGGCGCTGAGCTCATCTGGTTCATCTACCATGACGGTTTGGAAACGGCGTTCCAATGCCTTATCCTTCTCGAAATACTTCTGATACTCATTGAGCGTAGTAGCACCAATGGCACGCAGTTCGCCACGAGCCAATGCTGGTTTAAGGATGTTTGCTGCATCCATAGCGCCTTCGCCTCCACCTGCTCCCACGAGGGTATGTATTTCATCGATGAAAAGGATGATGCGTCCTTCGCTCTTGGTCACTTCGTTGATGACGCTTTTGAGTCGTTCTTCAAACTCACCTTTATATTTCGCACCAGCCACCAGCGCACCCATATCGAGTGAGTAGAGTTGTTTGTCTTTCAAATTCTCAGGTACATCTCCACGTACTATACGCTGAGCCAATCCCTCTACGATAGCGGTCTTACCAGTACCTGGTTCACCTATTAATATAGGGTTGTTCTTGGTACGGCGCGATAGAATCTGCAACACGCGACGTATTTCCTCATCACGTCCAATGACAGGATCAAGTTTGCCTGAGCGTGCTTGCTCTACCAGATTTTTGGCGTATTTATCAAGACTTTGGAAATTCTCGTCACCACTCTGACTCTGCACCTTCTGTCCTTGGCGTAGCTCTTGAATCGCAGCCCGCATGTCTTTCTCGTTGCAACCCGCATCGCGAAGAATACGGCTTGCAGTACTATTCACGGTCAACAGCGCCAACAAGATAGGTTCTACGCTGACAAATTCGTCGTCCATCTGCTTGGCAGTATCCATGGCTTTGGTGAGCACGCTATTAGCATCGTTAGACAAATAGGGCTGTCCGCCTTGTACTTTGGGCAGATGCTGAATCTCCTGATCTACGAGCATAGCTACTTGATTGGCATTGACTCCCAACTTCTGAAAGATGAAAGTCGATACGTCTTTGGCTTTCGTCAGAATACCTTTGAGCACATGGATTGGTTCAATGGTCTGCTGCCCATTCATCTGAGCAGTATTGACGGCCTCTTGCACCACCTCTTGTGCTTTGATTGTAAACTTGTCAAATGTCATATTCTTGTCCTCCTAATTATTTTTGTTTCTGTTGTTACTTGTTCACTTATCTATTATTCAACACTTGTGCCGAACTGTGTTTTGCGCCATTTAGGCAGATATTTGTGCCATTTTGTCTGTGTTCTAAACACTTATACGACTTCCCGATGGTTGTTATTGCGTAACATCCTCGCATAGGCAACAATTACACTCTTCTCCCCTCCACCCTCCCTTCGTCTTCCCATTCCCTCTGCAAAAAATGGGACTTACTTGGGACTTACATGGGAGGAACTTGGGACGTACCGCCTCTGTTTCTTTTAGCACCTTCATCCCGAACACATCCCGAATGCATCCCGAACACATCGAGAAGTCAAGAACTCCAATAGTTTCATTATAAACTTAGCGTAGATTTACCGCTTATATAAATTTGAACTTTCAGAATCTATCGAACAGCAAATGTAACTTTTCCGCAACCCACAATAAGTTTGTATTTGGACTTTAAGTCTATATAAATGCCTTATGAGGCTAAACGTCCAAGCTACTTACGCTCGGTAATAAAAGAAAAAACGAGTTTTTTCTTTGTATTACGCTCGCTTATTCTTTACCTCTGACGCTAAGCGTCCAAGCTACTTACGCTCGGTAATAAAAGAAAAAACGAGTTTTTTCTTTGTATTACGCTCGCTTATTCGTACCTTTGCAAAATGAGTATGCAAACAGAAAAGATAAACGAACAAACACCAGCCAAGACAGACGAAGTGCTGAATGTGGCAGGTAAATTGGCCGATATCAGTACGTCTATCGGACATATCATAAACGCTGACTCTATGAGCCAGATACTACACACATGTCTCAACGCACTAGAACCGGAACAGGCAAACTTCATGTTCCAACTGATTTCACACGTAGTCAACAAGGCGGCGAGACCAGAAGTGACAGAGGTCAGGCCTAAGGAACTGGAATGTGACGTGGTGCGCTTTCAAAACAATAAAGACAAATGGGTGGCACTCGTAGGACTGCTCGACGGATACCCTTACGAGATTTTTACTGGTCTGCAAGACGACGACGAAGGCATTATGTTGCCTAAATCGGTCACACACGGAAAAATCGTAAAACAGGTAAACGAAGATGGAACAAAGCGTTATGACTTCCAGTTCGTCAACAAACGAGGATACAAAACAACCGTTGAAGGACTATCTGAGAAGTTCAACCCAGAATACTGGAACTACGCAAAACTGATTTCTGGTGTGCTGCGCTACCGCATGCCCATCGCACATGTGGTAAAACTGGTAGGGTCGCTCCAGCTCCAAAACGAAAGCATCAATACATGGAAGATCGGTGTGGAACGTGCACTCAAGAAATACGTCAACGATGGAACCTTCACAGAAAAGGAGAATGAAGACACCATTTGATACGAGCATCATCATCAACAAAGCTCGCTTCCATGCCTACCACGGCGTCATGCCGCAGGAACAGACCGTCGGAAACGATTATGAGGTTAGCATCCAGATAGGATACGACTTCACTCATGCCATGCAAACTGATGATCTGAGCCATACCATCAGTTATGCAGACGTCTATCAAACAATAAGGCAGGAGATGCAGACTCCATCAAAGCTGATTGAACATCTGGCGGGAAGAATCTGCAAAAAACTCTTCGACACATACCCCAACATTACAAAAATCGACCTCAACATCATCAAGAAAAACCCACCGATGGGAGCTGATTGCGAGGGAGCCGGAGTAAGGGTAATTATGACAAATGAGCAAAAAACTATGCTTTAGCAGTTGGTTTTTGACTGAAAATGCGTACTTTTGCAAACGGTAAACAATTAATATGTGTAAAAAGAATACCTTATACCTATTATTATTAATGGTGGCGACGGCCTTACAGGCAGCCGCCAAAGATAGATTCACCCTTGTCATCGACCCAGGTCACGGCGGTCACGACGCTGGTGCAGTAGGCTCTTTTTCTAAGGAAAAAAACATCAACCTCAATGTTGCACTCGCCTTCGGAAAATACGTAGAAAACAACTGCCCAGACGTAAGAGTCATCTATACTCGCAAAACAGATATTTTCATACCGTTGCACACACGTGCTGACATAGCCAACAGAAACAAAGCAGACCTCTTTATCTCCATACACACCAACTCACTACCCGGTGGACGCATAGCACGAGGACTCGAAACCTATACCCTCGGTATGCATAGAGCCAACGACAACTTAGAGGTAGCTAAACGAGAAAACTCAGTTATTCTCGTGGAAAAAGACTATAAGCAACGCTATCAGGGATTCGACCCACGGTCAAGCGAGAGCTATATAATGTTTGAACTCATACAAGACAAAAACATGGAGAAGAGCGTCGAACTGGCCCGAGCAGTACAACGCCGCACATGCGCATCAGCCAACAGACCCAACAAAGGCGTTAAGCAAGCCGGATTTCTTGTACTCCGCGAAACATCGATGCCCAGTTGTCTGATCGAGTTAGGCTTCATCTCTACTGCAGACGAAGAGCGCTTTCTGAACTCTAAAGACGGTATTGACAAACTCGGTTTCGGCATCTATCAAGCATTTCTCGACTTTAAAAAAAAATCAGACGCGGCAACACAACCTTCATACCAAATACAGGAACCGGAAAAGGTAAACGTGCCGACAATAGCCACGCCAAGCCAAAAACAACAAGCGCCAAAGACCAAAAACGACAAAACGGACAACAAACCGCTGGCAAACAACATACCGCAGGCAAAGCCAAAAACAGACAACAAGACGCAAAAAAATCAGGTATTGCAGGAACTGGCCAACGCCAGAGCAGGAAGAACAACCGTTGACGTCAACAATAAAAAGCCATCAACCGATGTGGATTCTATCCTCATGGCAGATCCAACTCGCAACAACCAGACAGGGAAAGACAGTTCTCAACAAGGAGAACCAATAATGCCGGCTTCAAAACCAACACCAAAGGCGGAAATAAAACCAGTAGAAAAACCCGTTCAAAAGACAGAGGTACGTCACGGCAAAACCATTGTTACACCAACCCCAAAGGCGGAACAAAATGCCGAAACTGCGGCAAAACCAGTACAAAAGACTGAAGCAGAAACCGTAAAGCCTGCGGAGAAACCAACACCAAAGGCAGTTGAGAGATCTACGAGTACCATTGCCACACCTCAACAGACAAGCGGACAACCCATATTCAAGGTACAGATACTTGCCAGTTCAGCTCGTCAGAATCCAAACAGCCCCATGCTGAAAGATTTGGAAAACGTAGATTATTACGAAGAAAACGGCATGTTCAAATATACCGTAGGTGCATCAACCGACTATCAGGAGATTTACCAACTCCGCAAGTCATTATCAGAACGCTTCCCCGAAGCATTCATCATCGCCTTCAAAGACGGACGTAGGGCCAATGTGCAACAAGCAATACAAGAATACAGAAGAAACAAAAACAAGAAATAAAGAAAAAACTTAAATATGAAATTTTTCACAAAAGAAGTCAAAATCGCACTAACTGCCATCTTCGGCATACTCGTGCTTTTCTATGGATTGCAGTTTCTTAAAGGACTCAACATATTCTCAAACACCAACACCTACTATCTCGTGTTCAACGATGTAAGTGGACTGTCGGCTTCATCGCCTGTCTATGCCAACGGATATAAAGTAGGTGTCGTGGAACGCATAGACTATAACTACAACGACCCCAACAATATCGTGGCTGTTGTAGGACTTGATAAAGCCATGCGCATACCTGTCGGATCACGTGCCGAACTGGCAAGTGATCTGCTCGGCAATATCAAAATCAACCTGATTCTGTCGGGCAACCCCACACAACTCATGGCTGCCGGCGACTCTATCAAAGGCGGAATGGAACTGGGACTCATGAACCAAGTGGGACAAATGATGCCGACCGTAGAACGTATGCTCCCAAAACTCGACTCCATCATGGCAAGCCTCAACATCCTATTGGCAGACCCTGCACTACGCAACACCCTGCACAACGTGGAAGGAATGACCGACAATCTCAATAAAACAAGCGTAGAACTCAAATCACTATCTGCCAGTCTGAACAGAGATGTCCCATCGGTTATGAAAAAAGCAGATGGAGTTCTCGCCAATACAGAGCAACTCACAGCAAACCTCAGCGCCGTGGATATTGCCACTATGACGGCAAAAGTCAACCAAACGCTGGATAACGTAGAGCAAATGACCAACAGGCTCAACAGCAAAGAGGGCACACTCGGACTGCTCATGAGCGATCCACAACTCTACTACAGACTCAGTTCAACTGCTGCAAGTGCAGATTCTCTACTCATCGACTTGAAAGCACATCCTAAGCGTTACGTACACTTCTCTGTGTTCGGAAAGAAGGATAAATAAGAGAGATGCTTGTTTTTAATTAGTCTAAATAACAACCATCAGAAGCACATGACCCAAAAAGACAGGTCTTATGCTCGTTATCAGACGATTTCGTGACCATCTGAGAGATAGCAGAACAGACCTGCAATAGGTCTTGAGTCACGGCGTTAATAGACTATTATATAAGGAGTTACATTATTACAATAGTGTTTCACGACTACAGAAACAAGCCATATCCCGTAAATACCACAGGAATAGGAAGTTAGAGGAATATATATATAACAAACAAAAAATAAAGATTTGGTTAATTGAAAAAAAAGTGCGAACTTTGTATCCGCTTTACGAAAAGCAACCGTATCTTTTAACTATAAATACAAAAGAAATTCCATAATGGACAAAGCTCCTAGACTGCTTTGGAACGACTGCCTCTCGCTAATAAGAGATAACGTTTCTGAGCAACAGTACAAAACATGGTTTGAACCTATTGTCTTCGACTCTTACGACGAAGACAACAGGACACTTGTCGTGCAAATACCAAGCCGCTACGTCTATGAAGTATTGGAGCAGTATTATGTGGAATTGCTAAGCAAAGTACTGCATCGCTGTTTCGGCACTAATATTGCGCTGAAATATCGTGTTGTGGTTGACAAAGCACACGGTCTTACCGTTGACGAAGAAGGTAGCGAATCTGTTGCTATCGACAAGCCAAAGGTTTCAACACGTGCCAACCAATCCCCCACCACCCTCGATGCAGCAACCCCACAGGATTTAAATCCACAACTGGATCCCCATAAGAACTTCCAGCGATACATCGAAGGCGATAGCAACAAGTTGCCACGCACCATCGGTCTCTCCATTGCCGAGCACCCCGGACGCACCACTTTCAATCCATTCTTTATCTACGGTCCGTCAGGTAGCGGTAAAACACACCTTATAAATGCTATTGGTGTGCGCTGCAAAGAGATTTATCCACAGAAACGTGTACTCTACGTATCTGCCAGATTGTTCCAAGTGCAATATACCGATGCGGTACGTCAGAACACGGTCAACGACTTCATTCATTTCTATCAAACCATCGATGTGCTCATCGTTGACGACATTCAGGAATGGGCTGCAGCCACCAAGACCCTCGACACATTCTTCCACGTATTCGATCATCTGTTCCGTTGTGGAAAGCAGATTATATTGGCTGCCGACCGTCCACCAGTTGATTTGGTAGGTGTGAAGGATCGCTTGCTGACTCGCTTCTCATGTGGTATGATAGCCGAATTGCATAAACCCAACGTGCAATTGTGCATTGACATCCTCAATACCAAATGTCGCCGTGACGGTCTAAAATTCCCTGCCGACGTCATTCAGTTTATTGCCGAAACCGCCAATAGTTCTGTACGTGAATTGGAAGGAGTGGTCAACTCATTGATGGCATACTCTATTGTATATAATAGCGATATTGACATGCGCCTCGCTGAACGTGTCATCAAACGTGCCGTGAAGGTGGACAACCGTCCCCTGACCATCGACGATATCATCGAAAAGGTATGCGCACACTATAATGTCACCCAACCCAACGTAATGAGCCGTTCTCGCAAACGCGAATTTGTAATTGCCCGACAACTCTCCATGTACTTCGCACAGAAATACACCAAGATGCCTGCATCGAGAATTGGACAGTTGGTAGGTGGTCGCGACCACTCAACAGTCATTCACAGCTGCAATACGATAGACCAGCGCTTGAAAGTTGATAAGGCATTTGTAGAAGAAGTGACCAGCATCGAAAACTCTTTCAAACTGAAACAATAACACATCAACTCCAATCGTACACATTCCAATTCCTATATTGATTGGGGATGTACCATACAAACAAGAGGATAAAATACAAGCAGGATTATCATTTTCGATAATCCTGCTTGCGTTTATCTGTCCGTTTGTCTTCAGACGACGAAAGTCTGACAGCTATTCGCCTTTGACATTCATCGCAATTGTCTGATTACAACAGATTGTCTTTCTCTATATCCTTGAAATACTTGTAGGTGGCAACTTTCAGTTCGTCAGCAGCTGGTTCATCAGCCACGATAATACCATGTTGATGCATCTGAAGGGCAGAAATAGTCCACTCCTGAGTAACAGCACCCTCTACAGCCGCCTTCATGGCACGAGCCTTATGGTGGCCGTTGACGAGAATCATCACTTCGCGAGCATCCATCACAGTACCAACACCTACAGTAAGCGCCAACTTGGGCACCTTGTTTACATCATTGTCAAAGAAACGAGAGTTGGCAATAATCGTATCGGTTGTTAATGTCTTGACACGAGTGCGAGATGTCAACGAAGAATAAGGTTCGTTGAAAGCAATATGACCATCAGGACCTATACCCCCAATAAAAAGATCTATACCACCTGCTTCGGCTATCATCTGCTCATAACGAGCACACTCTTCTGCAAGATTTTCTGCATTACCATTAAGAATATGGATATTCTCTTTCGGACAATCAATATGGTCAAAAAGATTACGAGCCATAAACGAATGGTAGCTTTCAGGATGACTTTCAGGCAATCCTACATACTCATCCATATTAAATGTCAGCACATTCTTAAACGACACACGACCTTCCTTGTTGGCTTTTACCAGACAAGCATACATTCCCTCTGGTGAAGAACCAGTTGGCAAACCGAGTACAAAAGGATGTTCTTTGGTAGGTTTGGCAGCATTAATACGCTCAATAACGTGTTCAGCAGCCCATTGCGACAATTTCTGATAATCAGATTCAATAATAACTCTCATATTTAAAATGTATTTGGTGTTAACTTTTGTAACGCAAAGGTAGTATAAATTCATGAAAAATATACATGCTAAAGGCTATTTTTTTCAAAAGAACCCTATAAATCGGAATTTTATGTTTATCTTTGCACATTAAATAAAATAATATATATAAATACTGAATGAAAGAATTTGTTATTTCAGAAGTCAAGGCCGAAACCGCCGTACTCGTGGGACTTATCACTCAGGAGCAGGATGAGGCAAAGACCAAAGAATACCTTGACGAACTGGAATTCCTTGCCGATACAGCAGGAGCCGTCACCGTGAAACGCTTCACACAGAAGGTGCAAGGCCCCAGCCAGGTTACCTATGTGGGTAAGGGAAAACTGGAAGAAATCAAGCAATATATCAAAATGCAAGAGGATGCTGCCGACGACGACCCTACCGGCGAAACCCAACCTGTAGGTATGGTGATATTCGATGATGAGCTGTCTGCCAAACAGATGCGCAATATCGAGGCTGAACTGAAAGTAAAGATTCTCGACCGCACCTCGTTGATTCTTGATATATTCGCCATGCGCGCACAGACTGCCGAAGCTAAAACACAAGTAGAATTGGCACAGTATCGCTATATGTTGCCTCGTCTGCAACGCCTGTGGACCCACTTGGAACGCCAAGGCGGCGGCTCTGGTAGCGGTGGTGGTAAAGGTAGTGTTGGTCTTCGTGGTCCTGGTGAAACACAGTTGGAGATGGACCGCCGTATCATTTTGCACCGCATTACGCTATTGAAACAACGTTTAGTAGAAATCGACAAGCAGAAAACCACCCAACGTAAAAACCGCGGTCGCCTGATTCGTGTAGCCTTGGTGGGATATACGAACGTAGGAAAATCGACCATGATGAATCTGCTTTCTAAGAGCGATGTGTTTGCAGAAAACAAGCTATTCGCCACGCTCGATACCACAGTACGCAAGATGGTTATCGACAATCTCCCTTTCCTACTTGCCGATACAGTAGGTTTCATCCGTAAGTTGCCAACCGACTTGGTAGATTCCTTCAAATCCACTCTTGACGAAGTGCGCGAGGCCGATTTATTGGTACATGTGGTAGATATCTCGCATCCCGACTTTGAGGAACAGATAAAAGTTGTGGAGAAAACCTTATCCGATTTAGGCTGTGCCGACAAACCGTCAATGATTGTATTCAACAAGATTGATGCCTACACCTGGATAGAAAAAGAGGCAGACGACCTCACTCCCTCTACCAAAGAGAATGTGACACTCGACGAATTGAAGAAAACCTGGATGGCAAAAATGCAGGGAGACTGTCTTTTTATATCAGCCAAAGAAAAGCGAAACATCGACACGCTTCGTGAGATCCTCTATCAAAAGGTTCGCCAACTCCATGTACAGAAATATCCCTACAACGATTTTCTCTATCAAGTAGAGGAATAAGAAGCATTGTGAGCAAAAACGTCATATAGAACATACAACAACAAAGTAAAGCATGTACAATCAAACACAGATAGAAATGAGAGATTACAGACAATTGACCCAAGAGGAAATAGACATCCTCGAACGGAATAACTGCTGGGCAGAAAATTGGGAAAGCGTTAAAGTGGCAGATGATTTCTCACCATACGGATTCCACCGCGTGATGTTTTATGGCGACATTCGGCTTGGCGTATTCGACCTTCAAGTAGAAGTCACAAAGGGATTTACCAAACATGCAGGCATTAACGATGCCACACTTCGCAACGTAACCATTGGTGACAACTGTCTGATAGAGAAGATTGGCAATTTCATCAACAACTATACCATCGGCGACAACTGTTATATCTCTAACGTATCAACAATGGAGACGACAGAGGGAGCCACCTATGGTGAAGACCACATGATATCGGTGCTAAACGAAATGGGCGATGGCAACTTGGTGCTTTTCCATGACCTCAACTCCCAGTTAGCCGCTTTCATGGTGAAACACTTCAACGATAAGGTATTAAAAGAGAAGATTACTCGTCTCATCCGCGAAGAAGTGCGTTTCTCCCTTCCCGATCGTGGTACCATCGGCAACAACGTAAAGATTATCAATACCAAGGAGATTACCAATACGGTTGTGAAAGATGACTGTGAGATCAATGGCGCATCACGATTGAGCGATTGCACGATCCTCAGTTCGAAAGATGCCTCTGTATATATTGGCACAGGTGTAATCTGCGAAAACTCCATCATTTCCAATGGTTGCAGTATCACCAATTCTGTCAAGATGCAAGACTGTTTTGTAGGCGAAGCCTGTCAGGTGGCCAACGGATTCACAGCCCAAGCCAGCGTCTTCTTTGCCAATTCCTATATGGCCAACGGTGAGGCATGTGCTGCCTTTTGCGGACCATTCTCAGCCTCCCACCACAAATCAAGTTTGCTCATCGGCGGCGAGTTTTCGTTCTATAATGCCGGTTCAAACACCAATTTCTCCAACCATGCTTACAAAATGGGACCATTACATTACGGCACTCTGGAGCGCGGCACCAAGACGGCCAGTGGTGCCTATGTCCTTATGCCAGCAAAGATTGGAGCCTTCTCCGTATGTTTCGGCAAACTGATGAACCACCCCGACATGCGTTGTCTGCCTTTCGCCTATCTGCTGGCTTACGGCGACACCATGTATATCGTACCTGGACGCAACATCACCACGGTAGGTCTCTACCGCGACATCAAGAAGTGGCCCAAGCGTGACAAACGTGCCACCTCCTGTCGTAAGAGCATCATCAACTTCGACTGGCTATCACCCTTTACCGTGGGCGAAATCGTGCAAGGCAAGAAAATCCTTGAAGCACTTCGCCAAGCCGGAGGTGACAACGTATCTTCATACAACTACCATGAATACATCATCAATGCCACATCGCTACGCAAAGGCATTAAGTATTACGATATTGCACTTCGCATCTATATGGGTGCCGTTCTAAAGCGCGCCATCAAAGGCGGATTCCTCGGCAAACCAACATCAGATATCGGTTTGGGCCACTGGACAGATCTCTCAGGCCTTCTCTTGCCCATCAGCGAAGAGGAACGACTTATTGATGATATCAAGAATGGCAACATTGAAAGCATCAAAGAGATTCTCGACCGCTTTATCGATATCGACAACCACTATCGCCAATACCAGTGGACCTGGACCTATCGTCTCATTCTCGACTACTATGGACTCGACGAACTGAGCGATAGCGACCTGCCCCGCATCCGCGAAGACTATATCCGCGCACGTCGTGCATGGGTGGCAGAGATTCGTAAGGATGCCGAGAAAGAGTTTGCCATGGGCGATGTAGAACAGTCTGTATTCGATGATTTCATCACAAAACTCGATCACGAAATAGACTTTGAAGACTAAGCCGATACGATAGCTAAGTGTTGCAGCGACGCAGAACAACAAAAAGACAACTCACACGCTTCTCAATCCGCAAACATCGGAAGTAGGCAAAACATCTGGAAGAATAACAGAACAAAGTATAAAACATCCGCATATGAAATTAAAGAGTATCCTCTCCCTGTTGGCACTTGCTGTTGCCACCACAGCGGCAGCCAAGGACTACAAGTTTGAGACCGTCAGCGGCGACATGACGAAAACCCGCATCTACACGCTTGACAACGGTCTGAAGGTTTATCTTAGCGTCAACAAAGATAAGCCACGTATTGAGGCACACATCGCCGTTCGCACCGGTTCGAAGAACGATCCTGCCGAAACCACGGGTCTCGCCCACTATCTGGAGCATCTGATGTTTAAAGGCACCAACCATTTCGGTACCAATAATGCCGAAGCCGAAGCACCATTGCTTGCCGACATCGAGGCTCGTTATGAGCGTTACCGCCAACTGACCGATGCCATGGCACGCAAGCAGGCCTACCACGAGATAGACAGCGTGAGCCAAATAGCAGCCCGCTACTTCATCCCCAACGAGTATGACAAACTCATGTCAACCATCGGCGCACAGGGTACCAATGCTTATACCAGCAACGATGTGACCTGCTATACAGAAGATATTCCCTCCAACGAGATTGACAACTGGGCCAAGATTCAGTCTGATCGTTTTCAGAATATGGTAATTCGCGGTTTCCATACCGAACTTGAGGCCGTTTATGAGGAGTACAATATCTATCTCACCGACGATAACGACAAACTTTGGAGCGCCATTGGCAAGAAACTTACCCCAACCCATCCCTATGGCACACAGACTACCATCGGTACCCAGAATCACCTGAAGAACCCTTCCATCACCAATATCAAGAACTATTTCCGGAAGTGGTATGTGCCCAACAATATGGCGATCTGTATGGCTGGTGATTTCGATCCCGATCAGGTAGTAGCCATCATCGACAAGTATTTCGGCACTATGCAACCCGGTCAGGATGTCAGCCAACCAATATTCCCTGCCCAACCAGTATTGACCACTCCGTCCGATACAACTATCGTTGGTCAGCAGGCAGCCTTTGTCTGTGTGGCATGGCGTGGCGAAAAGGCAGCATCTCTGCAGTCCGACACCCTTGACGTCATTTCTTCTATGCTGAGCAACGGTCGTGCCGGACTCTTCGACACAAACCTCAATCAGCCTATGAAGGTTATGGCAGCACAGGCTTTCTGTCAAACTCAACAAGACTACTCCAGCTTTGTACTCTATGGCGTTCCCCGTCAGGGCCAGACACTGGAAGAGGTAAAGGATCTGATGGTAGCCCAATTGGATAATCTGAAGAAAGGAAACATCGACGATGACCTGTTGCCTTCTATCGTCAACAATCTCAAGCGTAAATATATGCAAGCACTCGACAACAACAGATGGCGCGTCTCAGAGATGGTCAACTCGTTTGTCAATGGTGACAGTTGGCAACAGCATGCCAATAGCATTGCACGCATTGAGAAGATGACAAAGCAGGATATTGTGGCTTTTGCCAATCGTTTCTTCACCAACGGTTATGCTGTAATCTACAAAACACAGGGCACCGACAGTCTTGCCAAGAAGATTGACAAGCCTGCCATCACTCCTATTCCTGCCAACCGCGACATGGTGAGCCAGTTTGTGAAAGACATTCAGAACACAGAGGTGACGCCCATCCAACCCGTCTTTGTGAATTTCAAGAAAGACTTGACCCTTGCCACCACCAAGAAAGGCATACCCGTTGTCTATAAGAAGAACACCGATAATGGTCTCTTCTATCTCGGTTTCGCCTACGATTTCGGTAATCAAGACGACAACCGTTACGATATGGCAAGCAACTATCTGAACTATGTTGGAACCGACAAATACTCGGTGGCAGAACTTAAACGCAAGTTCTACAAGCTGGGTTGTGACTATGGAATTAGTGTATCTGGCAACCGTATCACCATCCGTCTGAACGGCTTGAGTGAGAACATGGCAGAAGCACTGTCACTGATGGAGAATGTGCTCCAAAATGCTCAAGCCGACCAAGCATCCTACGACCAGTTCGTATCGCTCATCTTGAAAGAGCGCGATGATGACAAGAAAGACCAACGTAACTGCGCCGAACATCTATACGCTTATGGTGTATATGGTAGCCGTAATATCTATACCGACATGATGAGTGCCGACCAGTTGCGCAATACCAATCCACAGGAGTTGCTCGATCTCATCAAAGGTCTCCGCAACATGAAGCATGAGCTCTACTACTATGGTCCGATGGAGTTGAAAGACATGACAGCCGTTATCACAAAGTTGCACGCCACTCCCAAAAAACTTCAGGACGTGCCCCATGCCACTCCCTATCAAGCCACTCAGACTCCAACAAACGAAGTGTTGATGGCACCGTTTGATGCCAAAAACATCTATTTCCGCATGTACCACAATGAAGGCCGTCCCTTCAATCTTGCCGATGCAGGAAAGATTTCCGTATTCAACGAATACTTCGGTGGCGGTATGAACAGCATCGTATTCCAGGAGATGCGCGAAGCACGCGGTCTTGCCTATAGCGCCGGAGCCGTATATACCCGCCCTTCAAAGAAGAGCGACAAGGAGAGTTTCTTTGCAAATATCATCACTCAAAACGATAAGATGGGCGATTGCATCAGCGAGTTCCACAACATTCTCGATACCATCCCACAGAGCGAAGCAGCCTTCAATATTGCCAAGGATGCCGTCATCAAGCGTCTTGCCAGCCAGCGCGTCACCAAGTCATCGGTTATCGACCGTTACTTCAGCATGCGCAAATTGGGATTCGACTACGATATCAACGAGACCATCTACAAGGATGTACAGCGAGTAACGCTACAGGACATTGTGAATTTCGAGAAATCACAAGCAGCCGGTAAACCCTATCGCTACATGATCCTTGGCAATGACAAAGAGCTCGATATGAAGGTTCTGGAGCGCATAGCACCAGTAAAGAAACTCACTCTTGAGGATATCTTCGGTTATTGATAAACCAATCAACAGGTATTAATTATTCATTATAAAAAACTAAACGAATATGAATCCAGAATTCAAGTATGCCCCTATGTTCCAGTTGGGCAAGGACGACACTGAGTACAGACTGCTCTCGAAAGAAGGCGTCAGCACAGCTGAATTTGAGGGTAAAGAAATCGTAAAAGTATCGAAAGAAGCCCTGACGCTGTTGGCTCAGCAGGCATTCCACGATGTAGAG
Source organism: Prevotella sp. P4-98 (assembly GCF_002251405.1). Lineage (NCBI taxonomy): Bacteria > Pseudomonadati > Bacteroidota > Bacteroidia > Bacteroidales > Prevotellaceae > Prevotella > Prevotella sp. P4-98. The sequence continues at coordinate 73,871 of NZ_NPJC01000009.1, forward strand.
TTTATGCTGCGTCGCGCCCACAACGAGCAGGTAGCCCAGATTCTTACCGATCCTGAATCGTCTGAAAACGACAAGTATGTAGCCTTGCAGTTCCTGCGCAATGCCGAAACAGCTGTCAAAGGTGTTCTTCCTTTCTGTCAGGACACCGGCACAGCCATTATCCATGGTGAGAAAGGTCAGCAGGTATGGACCGGATTTGAGGATGAGGAAGCCCTCAGCCTTGGTGTATATAACACTTTCACACAGGACAATCTGCGTTATTCTCAAAACGCCCCGCTCAACATGTACGACGAAGTCAACACCCGTTGCAACCTTCCCGCACAGATTGACATCGAGGCTACAGAGGGTGCCGAATATCGCTTTGTGATGGTTGCCAAGGGTGGTGGTTCTGCCAACAAGACCTACTTCTACCCCATGACCAAGGCCACCATTCAGAATGAAGGCACGCTGTTACCCTTCCTCGTAGAGAAGATGAAGAGCCTCGGAACTGCTGCATGTCCTCCTTACCACATCGCATTTGTTATCGGTGGAACTTCAGCAGAGAAAAACTTGCTGACAGTGAAACTGGCAAGTATCAAGTACTACGACAACCTGCCTACCACTGGTGATGAGACAGGACGCGCTTTCCGCGATATCGACCTTGAGGCAAAACTCCTCGACGAAGCCCACAAGATTGGACTGGGTGCACAGTTTGGCGGTAAGGCTCTGGCTCACGATATCCGCGTGATCCGTCTGCCTCGCCACGGCGCATCATGCCCCATCGGTATGGGTGTCAGCTGTTCGGCAGACCGCAATATCAAGGCTAAGATCAACCGCGACGGTATCTGGTTGGAGAAGATGGATGAGAACCCCACAGAGCTTATCCCTGAGGAACTGCGCAATCCGGGCGAAGGCACCAAGGGTATCGAGATTGACCTCGACAAGGGTATTGATGCTGTTCGTGCCGAACTGTCTAAATATCCCGTATCTACTCGCGTCAACCTGAAAGGTACCATCATCGTGGCACGCGACATCGCCCATGCCAAGCTCAAGGCACGCCTCGATGCAGGTGAAGACCTACCACAGTATTTCAAAGACTATCCCGTGCTCTACGCTGGTCCTGCTAAGACTCCAGAGGGTTATCCTTGCGGTTCAATGGGACCAACCACAGCCAACCGCATGGACCCATACGTTGATGAGTTCCAGGATCACGGTGGTTCACTGGTGATGATAGCCAAGGGCAACCGTTCACAGATGGTTACCGATGCTTGTCAGAAGCATGGTGGATTCTATCTCGGCACTATCGGTGGTGTGGCTGCTGTACTGTCTCAGTCGAGCATCAAGAGCATCGAATGTGTGGAATATCCCGAACTGGGTATGGAAGCCATTTGGAAAATCACTGTTGAAGACTTCCCCGCATTCATCCTTGTTGACGACAAGGGCAACGATTTCTTCAAGCAGTTGAAGCCTTGGACACCTTGCAAAGCCTAATGGCAATATGGGGTTCTAAGCTATAACCCAACTCCTTACAAAAGAGGAAAAAATGTTGATTTACTCGGCAATTCCACGTGAATTGCCGGGTAAATCAATTTTTTATTCCTAAATGCCTGTTCCTCTTTCAGACAATAGCGCAACACACAAAGACACCATGTGTGCATACATTTTTCAGTTTTTCAAAAATATTCGACCACAAGGCCACACCAAAAGTTCAAAACACTACTATTCAATATCTTAAGCTGTGGTCGATGGCGGTTTATACGGTATTTTCGACCATGCTTCGACCACACTATAAAAATTGTTAGCAACATGACCATCTTCAAAGCGAACGATATTTTCTGAGTTTTTCAAACCGCTGATAAAAGTATTATCAAACGTTGGATAAATGTATTATCAAACGTTGGATAAATGTATTATCAAACGTTGGATAAAAGTATTATCAAACGTTAGAAAGAAGTCTTTTCAAACATTGGAAAGAAGTCTTTTAAACGTTAGACAAAAGTATTGCCAAATATAGGGCAAAGGTATTGCCAAACATTTGTCAAAAACATTTTCAGCATCATGATTTACTCTGGCAAAATACAAACATCGTCTTTATGGCAACCTCACGCTTACAACAAACAACACTTGTGGTGGTCGAAAGGTGGTCGAAAACACCCCTCAAAAACGATTCGACCACCAGCATAAGGCAATATTGCTCAACCTGTTACAACACGCTGGTGGTCGAGTGGTCGATTTCTTGCGACATCGCGTGCGCGTGCGCGTATAGAAATAAAAGAGGTTCGTCCGACAGCATCGGACGAACCATCTTATATGTTTAGATGTTATCTTGCAGGTTACAGTCTATCAGTCACGCTGATAGTCGAAGCTATCCACATCGACCCATCCACCTGTCTGACGTGTGGCAAAGTTATAGATAGCGAAACGTGTGCCCATAAACAATCGGCGATAATCATAAATCATACGGAAATCTTTGATGGCATCTGTCCATTGTTTACCATCTGCGCTGTACGACAGTGTGGCAAGGTCTTTGCCCAATCGGAAGTCGCACGCCATGCGCAACCAAACCTCTTTGCCCTTGAGTTCGCGACGGAACACTTCCTCTCGTTTTACACCCACAACAGCTTTATCCTTATCGGTCAACTCCACCGACTCTTTCGTTGCTACAATATATAGGCGTTTGCCTTTCTTCACAACCGACAGTAAGGCTGCATCGCCTTGGAAGGCAGAGAGTCCAGCCACGTCGCCATCCTTCATATTGCTCAGATCCAGATGTATTGTTCCTTGGCATGCAGGACCCTCGGTACGGTTTGTCAGCGTATTGGGAGCAAGGAAGATGTGTGGTGCGATGCGTGATGTCTTCAGTCGGAGCCAACCTTTGCGATCGGTCAGCGACCATGCCTCATCCACTGGATTGTGGTTCCACTGCCATTGCAGCGCCAACTTATCGCTGTCAAAATGGTCGCTATAGACTATGGATTTCTTCTCAAATCCCTTCACAGGAACAGGCATTAAATAGGGAATCTTACCATCCCAATCGGTCAAGATAGGCCATCCGTCGAGCCAGCGAACGGGTTCGAGCGTTGGTGTGCGCCCCACCCCGTCACGGTCTTGGAAGATGATAGCATACCAACGTCCGTCGGGTGTATCGACAATGGTGCCTTGTCCCACACCGCCTTTACCTCCAAATTCGGTTTCAAGAATAACCTTTTTCTCGTATGGACCGTAGATATGGTCTGCACGATAGCACACTTCACGACGCGGATGCCCATTGGTCAAAGATATCATCAGCAGGTAGTATTTACCATTGTGCTTAATCATGCGAGAGCCTTCAAGTAGGTTGGTTTCGGTTTTATCGCGTTTGAAAAGTATATGATGACTGCCTTCTACCACATCGGTCAAATCGTCATTGAGTTGCATGATTTCTCCTGTACCATACACGATATAGCCCTTTCCGTCATCGTCGAACATCAACGTAGCGTCGTGGAAGTGTCGCATACGGCTATGAATGGTCCATTCTCCCTCTGCACGGTCAGCCACACAGAGATAGGTTTCACCGTCAGAATTATCGTTTGGTGCAAAGAGTGCATAGAATTTGCCATTGTGATATTTCAGCGAAGTGGCCCACTGACCACGCCCATAGACAGTACCTTCGCGCATATCGTAACGTGGCGAGCCGGTCAGTCGGGGGAAGATATAGTTGACAATCTCCCAGTTGACCAGATCTTTCGAAGCCATGATAGGAGCTCCGGGCATGAGATGCATGGTGGTGCTGACCATATAATAGGTGTCACCCACACGAATCACATCGGGATCGGGCACGTCGCTCCACAGCACAGGATTGTGCATCATACCTTCTGCTGCCACTTGATTCTGATCGAAACGCCACCAGTCGAAGGTGAAGAGTTTGTGACCTTTCAGGCCTTTGAATACGAAATAGAGATCGTGTTTGCCCACAAGAGGACGCTCTACAAGTGTCTCTACAGTCTGCCACTTCTCCCATCCACCGGTATAGGGCACTTTCACTTGTGCCACAAGTGGACCTGCCACGCTGTCGGTACGCACTTCAAGCCATCCGCCTTGTAGGGCGCTTGCCACACGAGCTTCGAAACGCAACGGTTGTTGCTGACCGAAATCCACTTCACGCACTTTGATATAATCGCCATTATGAATATCTGAAAGATACACACCGGTATCTTCATTCCACTCTGACTTAACGCCCTTCGACCATGCCATAGTCTCTGCTTCCACACGATTGTATGGGCAAAGGGTACCTATAGGACGCACTCCTTCGGCTGTAGCATTGATGATAGGGAATGTTCCATCTGGTTGATAGGTAAACTCTTCAACTGCTACGCTGCGACCAAAGCCACCTCCCAACTTGCCGGTATGATAGAAGAAATAGGAATGTCCCTTGAAATCAGCTACACCACAATGGTTGGTAAACGAACCTGTGTCCTGCAGTGGCATGATGTTGCCCATGTATTTCCAAGGTCCTGTAGGCGTCTTGCTCATAGAATAAGCAATATGTTCGGGCACTCCACCTGCGGCATAGAGCATGTAATAGTTGTTGCCACGCTTACTAATCCATGGACCTTCAGTATAGCAATCTTTGTATTTTACATTTTTGTCGCGCTTTTCCATATCGGGAGCGCCGAAGCCTTCAACACGCTGTTCGATGCGTTCCACTTCGCCACGGATAGATATCATATCATCGTTAAGACGGGCACAGTAGAGATGCGGATTGCCCCAATAGAGGTATGCCTGACCATCGGTATCTATCAAAACCGTGGGGTCTATATTGTCCCACGAACCGTTATCGAATAATGGTTTGCCTAAGGCATCACGGAAAGGACCTGTCGGTGTGTCGCCTACAGCCACACCGATAGCCATGCCACCGGTTATTTTGGAGTGGGCACAGACATACCAATAATACTTTCCATTGCGCTCGATTGCCTGTGCTGCCCATGCCCTGTCGTCAGCCCAAGCAAATGACGATTGATTGAGTGGTGAACCATGGTCAGTCCAGTTGACCATATCGGTTGAAGAATACACACGCCATTCATTCATCCAGAAGAAATCGGCATGGTCTTCATCGTGGCCGGTATATACATAGATGCGGTCACCACACACCAAAGGAGCTGGATCGGTAGTCAGCTGGGTTTGAATAATAGGATTCTGTGCCAAGGCTACAGTAGAGGATGCCAAAGCTGTGGCGAGAAAAAGAATGTTGTTGTTTGATTTCATCGTTTTATTTCTTAAAAAGGTGTGGAACAAACTGGCGAAGACAACGACGCCAGGTGAGCCATTCGTGGGCAGTACCCTTCGACTCATAATAAGTAACATTGATGCCAAGGGCCTTCAGGTCGTTGACCATCTTGCCTGTACCGAAGTTTTCCTCCGTACCGCAACCCATGAACATATACTTCATCTGCTTGTTGAAGCGGTCAGCATCGGCAAACACACCGTTGTGACAGGTCTTTACATCAACACCGAATATGGCACCACTAAAGGTTCCAAGATATGCAAACCGGTCGAGATGGGTCAATACGGTATTGAAACTTTGGAAACCGCCCCAAGACAGTCCTGCCATTGCACGACTTTCGCGATCGGTTTTAGTACGGAAGGTCTTGTCTATCATCGGGATGAGGTCGTCGTTGAGAACCTGATAGAACGATGCACCATAACCGTTGCGCGATGCATCAGGAGTCGCTCCACGATTAGGTACGAAGGGCGCTTTCACATCACCACTCTCCATCACAACTATCATGGACACACACTCGCCAGTGGCTATCAGATTGTCGAGAATATGGTTCATGTGGCCTTGATGACTCCATCCGGTTTCATCTTCACCCATGCCATGCTGCAGATAGAGCACAGGATAGCGCTTGCTCTTATTACGTTCGTATTCGGCTGGCGTATATACCATGGCGCGACGGAACTTGCCTTGCGAAGCTGAAAAATAAGTGCAAGAGCGTACTTGTCCCTGTGCCACGCCCTGTTGGGGATGGTAATAGTTACCCTCGTCACCTTCAGGAACATCCAAACCGCTCATCAGACGGTGGCATCCGAAATAAGTATCACAAGCAGGATCAGTAACCGAGACACCATCTACATTGAAGACATAATAGTGGAAACCAACAACCAACGGATCGGTCACTCCATACCATTCGCCGTTGGAATCGCGCAACATGGGATATTTCTTGCCACAGATATCTACCTTCACATCACGTGCTTCGGGAGCATGCAGACGGAAATAAGCACGATGCTGGGCATCAATGCGAGGAAATTCGTTGCCTTCAATAGCATTTTCTGCCAAACTACCTTTTTTGGCAGAAGCATGCATCTGCTTGGGGGCACCCAATAGTTGAAGCATTACATCGGCATAGCGTTTGCCAAGGATTCGATAGCCTTCCGCGGTGAAATGCAGTCCATCGCCACGCTGAGGGCAATCCTTCGACGATATCACATGAGCGGTTGGTATGGTCTTGGCAATATCATCTATGATAGCATTGTGTGAACCACAGTGTCCTCCCTGATCGGTCTGAACCACCTCGCCCATCAGCAATGGGACGTCGACTGCTTGCAGGCCGAGGTCGGCAAGAATATCATCATAGACCGTTTTTACACGTGCTGGCCATGTTGGATCGGCAGTATTGGTCTCACCCTGATGGAAGAGTATTCCCTTAATGACACCTTGCTTCATGGCCTCACGAGCGGCTGCTATCAAGCAAGCATAAGGGTTGCCATCATAGCGGCGAGCAAAGTTTTTCATCCAATCGGGCTGTTTCTTGAGGTAATCGCTATAGAGGCGCTTGTCAAACAGGTCGATGCTGGCGCCGCCAACAGCTGCCATTACCACACCCACCCTGACTTCTTCGGGCAGAAAATCCACCATGCGACGACCGAAGTAATCGGCAGGAGTAAGACCTGTCTGAGGTGCTACCAATGGCGGAACAGCTGTGCGCCATTGGAATTTGTGCCATCCAGCCTTTTCATCGTCAAATACATTCATCGACACAAAGCGGGGATTTACACCTACACGGTCACATGGCTCAGGAGTGGCATTGCCTTCCATGTTTGACTGTCCCAAGCAGAGATAGATTTGGAAATTAGGATCTACTCCAACCGATAAGACCGTCTGGTCTGCTGACGATGCACTGACATGCAATATCATCAACAGCAACATACTGATAATAAGTTTGAGTCTTTTCATCATTATTGGTATTTTAGGTTTGAATTAGTATCACTACCTGCCGTCCCATGACAAACGCACTGTGGATTTCTTCATACAGTCAGCAGTCAGCGCAACGGCTTTCGTTTGCAAATATAGCAATTATTCCACGTGCGGTCTTTGTCTTATGTTACACCTTTTATCCAAAATTGTTCATGAGGTCAAAAAATAGTTTTCAAATACCCAAAAGCAACAGATGATGGTAGGGATAATAATATCCCTTCCACACCATAGGTGCAACTGGGAATAAATGAATATATCAGTCGTGCGACACTATGAGAAGGCCGCTTCTGTTGACAGTTACTGATCAGGATCACCCAAATAATGGTATTCCTGCACATTGGGATTCTCACCCAAGTCATCATCGGTAATAACCGGTGGAGTGATAATATGTGTCTTGTTGTAGTTCTTGATTGGACTGACAAATAGTATCAAATCCTTATAACTCACCGTAGGAATGACAACACCAAACACACCGATACCGACACGGACGCCACTGGGATGAATATTATTAATAATGTGTGCGGTAGAATAGAATGGATGCTGGTATACTTCCAAACGGTTAAACTTCTTGTAAGCAGCAACGACATCACTGTCGGAGGCTAACTCACCGGCAGTTGTGAAGATGTTGCAGAAGTTGTTGACAACATCATCAACGCCATCTGCCTTGATGCTATCGTTTTCCTGGAGGCATTCGCGAATGTTGTCTTCCATCTCATCGAGCATCTGCTGCTTTGTAGGACGGGTAATCAATGCCACAAACAGCAACAGTGCCATCATCAGCAACAGGATTATAATCTTGCCGAAACAACTGTGATAGAACTCTTGCAGAAGGTTCTGATTGGTCTTGTATGATTCTTTCTGATTGGCTGCCATGGGTATATGTTTATTAGTTTTATGAATGATTAGGAGTTACTTATTATGGATGAGGTTCATGAATTCTTGGCGAGTTTTGGCCTGGTTGAAGGCACCACTGAAGTCGCTCGTGGTAGTGATAGAGTTTATTTTCTCTACACCACGCATCTGCATACACATGTGCTGAGCCTCGACCACAACCATCACACCTAGCGGATGCAAGGTCTGTTCGATACATTCCTTAATTTGCAGGGTCATACGCTCTTGCACTTGAAGGCGATGACTAAAGATATCTACTACACGGGCAATCTTTGAAAGGCCAGTAATATATCCATTTGGAATATACGCCACATGCACTTTACCATAGAAAGGCAACATATGGTGTTCACACAATGAAAAGAAATCGATGTCCTTGACAATGACCATCTGACTATAATCTTCCTTGAAAAGTGCATCAGTCAGCACTTTATGAGCGTCCATTTTGTAGCCACGTGTCAATATCTGCATGGCCTTTGCCACACGCATGGGGGTCTTAAGCAATCCCTCTCGTTCGGGATCTTCACCCAGTAGCGACAACACTTCATGGTAGTGCTCGGCCAACTGGTCAAGTCCTTCTCTATATTCTGTTTCTGGATTCATTTAATACTGTACGGTTATTTTTCCTTTCACAATGGATGCCTGCTTATAGCCAAGCCGTTGCAGGTTAACCAACATATGGTGCGCTTCCTCGTATGTACGGTAGTTGCCGACACGACAAATCCATCTAGGAGAATAGAAATGCACATAGACAGGTACATGAGGATAGTGAGCTTTGATAGCGTTGCGGGTGCGTTCGGCATTCTGACGATCTTGACGCGAGTTGCCACCGGCAAAGGCCTGTACACGATAGCCCATGACTTTTTGGGCATTACGCATCACCTTTTTAGACATATCGACCTCTGCTTCACTGCTACTCTCCGGCGCATTAACTTTCGCTATTGGGGAATTAGCAGCAGAAGGGTTGCCGCTGTTTTTGTCTGCACCTGATGGTGTCGGAGTATTGGATTTGCCACTTGACACAGCCTTATCCGCAGAAGGTTTAGTTGCTGTAGTACTGCTGGGCGATGTGGGTTGCACATTGACCAGTCGGTCTATCTCCTGACTATGATGAATAGTAACAGTACCCTGACCATCCACTTTCTTCTGGATGCGTTGTGTAAAAGACTGTGCACCGGCATGGATTGCCATGCCGATACACAGAATCATGGTGACTATCCAACGGTCACGACGAAGAGTCTGATGCTTCATCTTGAGTCCGGTTGGTTTGAGCCTTATTTCTTCCAAGCGTCGATAATGCCCTTGAAGTCTGCACATTTTAGTGAAGCACCTCCGATAAGACCACCGTCGATGTCGGGCTTTGCAAAGAGTTCAGGAGCGTTGCTGGCTTTGCAGCTACCACCGTAAAGGATAGTTGTGTCATCAGCCACAGTTGCACCATACTTCTCTGCTACGATAGAGCGGATATAGGCATGGATTTCTTCTGCCTGCTCTGCGGTAGCGGTTTTACCGGTACCAATAGCCCAAATTGGCTCGTAAGCGATAACGATATTGCGGAATTCTTCCTCGCTGAGGTTGAATACGCTTCCTTCGAGTTCAGCCTTCACTACTTCGTTCTGCTTGTTAGCCTCACGCTCTTCGAGAGTTTCACCGATACAGAAGATAACCTTAAGACCGTTCTTCAGTGCGAGTTGCACCTTCTCTTTCAGGATCTCTGGAGTCTCGCTGTAATACTGGCGACGCTCTGAGTGGCCCAGAATAACATACTGTGCACCAGTGCTCTTAACCATTTCAGCGCTAACCTCACCGGTATAAGCACCCTTTTCCTTGTCAGCGCAGTTTTCTGCACCGAGGCCAATAACATTGGCATCAAGCACCTGAGCTACAGAAGCCAGATGGATGAATGGTGTGCAGATTATAACATCGCAATTGGGTTTGTCGGCAGCAAGTGCCTCGTTAAGTTCTTTGGCCAAAGCCACACCGTCTTGCAGGTTCAGGTTCATTTTCCAGTTTCCTGCTACAATTTTCTTTCTCATTTTCTTTTTTCTTAAGAGTTTAAATATCTTGTTTGTTTCTTCTTTGCGTTTCATCCATTTCGACCAAGCCCAGAGTCGGTCTGCTATGGTCAGTAGGAAGAGGGGCAACATATACCACAATACGATATCAAGTATCTTTCTTGGAGTGGTATCTTTTGGCAGATGTCCAATATCCAACTGCTCCAAAGACTTGTTTGCCTGTTCTTCATCGAGTTGTGGCAGATTGTTATGACTCCATTTGCGCACAATTGTTCCGTCTTTCAGCAACAATAGTCCTGGGTTACTACGTATGATGGTCTTCAACACCGTTTCGTCTGATTGACAGAAAGTGTATTCAGCCCCTGTCATGTCGCGCCATTGTCCTATGGCTTTTTCATCGCTTGCGGTGAGTCCATAGAAGCGGTAACCATGATCGCGCGAATATTCATAGAGTTCGTTGATGCGGTCAAACTGGCTATCGTCTGCACTCCCAAGATGTGGTGTCACCAGCAGGAATAGGTATCCCTTCTGTTCCAACAGTTGCATGGTGATATCTTCTCCTGTTTCTATGTCATTGATATAGAAATCGTGGATGGGCGGTTCATATCCCTTGGTCAGTTGTCGAGTATTGGCCTCAATAAGAGTCCAGGTAGAATCAGGATAGTGGTCTATATCGAATGTCTGCCTCTTACCGTCCTTCTCCATCAGGTATGTCGTTTCGAAGGTTGGCATTTCTGCACCTTCTGGAATCTCCATTCCCTTCAAGATATTGGTTCCTACATGATAAGGACGAAAGTCAAATTGTGGCAAATCATATAGCGACCATGCCGATACAGCAAAGATGAAGAGCATCGAATAGTTGGTCACAATCCATTGATTGGTCTTCGATACAAAGCGCATCATATCAAGCGGCCTGTATCTCACGATAGCGACACAACCCAGAAGCACCACATTTTTTGTAAATGTCTGCCAATTGGTGAGGGTGACAGCATCGCCGAAACACCCACAATCGGTGACAGGGTTGGCCACTGCCAACCATAGTGTTAATGCCGTCATGGGAATCATCATGCAAAGTGCAAGTAGTGACACCAACCGACGGCGTATAGCAAAGAGCATACAGATGCCCAATCCAAATTCCACTGCCGACAAAAGTACAGATGCAGTAAGTGTGAGGAAATCGGGTACAAATGTCCCCAGCTGCATTGCCTTGAGATAGTCGACAATCTTATATTGTGTGCCCAGCGGATCTACAGCTTTGACAAATCCTGATAGGATAAATGTCATTGCGATGACCAAACGGGCAACGTTTACTGCTATTTTTCTAACCATCATTCACTCAACTTGATTGCTCCAAAGACGGCATAGTTGATGATGTCCATGTAATTGGCATCAATGCCTTCACTGACAAGGGTGTCTCCACCGATGTTCTCTATCTCTTTGATGCGTTCTATTTTGGTGAGGATGAAATCGGTATAACTGCTGACGCGCATGGATCTCCATGCCTCATCATAATCGTGATTCTTACGTATCATCAGTTGCAAGGCATCATCGGCATACTTGTCATAGAGTGCAAGGGCTTCATCGGGTTGCATATCGACAGTATCAGAAAATCCGTGGCTGAGCTGTATCAATCCAATAATGCCATAGTTGATGAGGGCTATAAATTCTGGTAGTATGCCTTCGCCCACAAGCGATTCCTTCTTAATTTCCAAGGAGCGTATGCGCTTGGCCTTGATAAACAATTGGTCGGTAAGCGACTGTGGGCGCAGTATTCGCCATGAAGCTCCATAATCATGCAACTTCTTGGTGAACAAGGTGCGACATTCACTCATCACCTGTTCAAACTGGGCCTCTGTCGTGTGGTTATCTTTTGTCATAATCGATTGCAAAATTAAAAAATTCCTACCATATCACCAAGGATTAGCGTCAGGAAAATACCTATTTATTATATTTCTTTCTGCTTTTTATGAATATACTTGATTTTGGCACATGCCACATCGAAGCGATTCTGAAGCGAGTCTTTACGCGCTTTCAACTGATTCGCTGTGCGGTTGTGGCGCTTCCATGCCTCTTGATCACCTGATTTATCGGCCTGATTTTGCAGTTGACGGACTTCATTGTATGCACTTTCCACCACCGCCAACAGGGAATCAACTACTGCCAGTTCGTCTTGAGTGCGCAAAAGTTCTGCTTTTTGCCATAGCGGTAAAGCCTGTTTTCGCTCTTCAATGGCACGTGGATATTTATTGCGCAAGGTGTCAATCTTGGCAAGCACATCATCGTAACGCCGTTCGTCTAGTGCCAAACGCGCTTCATCGAGCAATGCTTTCGCTTTGTTGTTAGTATTGCCACAAGCCACTATAAATAGCACTGCGGATAGTATGATAATCAGTTTCTTCGTCATTCTAAGGTGCAAAGTTACAAAAAAATGCGCAATGAACAGCCGAAATAGATGAAATTTGCGTACCTTTGCACACGACAAAGTAGAAAAACATACCATCATGAAGCTATATTCAGACGCTGCACTGGCTAAAATACTCGATAAGCCGATATTCCGCCAAATCAGTGCTTCCGCCGACGAACTGGGGTTAGAATGTTATGTTGTGGGCGGATTTGTTCGTGATATATTCCTCGAACGCCCCAGCAACGACATTGACGTAGTTGTCGTAGGCAGTGGCATTGAAGTGGCCCGACAACTGCAAAAGAATTTGGGAAAAAACCCAAAGACTGGCAGATGGCGTGCACACCTCTCGGTATTTCGTAATTTTGGCACAGCACAAGTAAAGATGGGAAACATGGAAGTGGAATTTGTGGGAGCTCGCAAAGAGAGCTATAGCCACGATTCACGCAAGCCTATTGTGGAAGACGGTACGCTGGAAGATGACCAAAACCGTCGAGATTTCACCATCAATGCTATGGCAATCTGCCTCAACAACGCTCGATTCGGCGAATTGGTAGATCCATTTGACGGTATTGCCGATATGGAAGACCGCATTATTGCTACTCCACTCGACCCTGAAATCACATTCTCCGACGATCCTTTGCGTATGATGCGCTGCATTCGTTTCGCCACTCAGCTCAATTTTCAAATTGAGGACGATACGTTTGAAGCTTTGGAACGCATGGTAGACCGCATCAAGATTGTTAGCGGAGAGCGTATCGAGGTGGAGCTCAATAAAATCATGATGGCACCACACCCAAGCATTGGCTTCGAATACCTACAACGTAGCGGCTTATTACAGCGCATGCTTCCTGAACTTTCCGCACTCGACATTGTAGAAAAGAAAGAAGGCCGGGCTCATAAAAACAATTTCCACCACACCATGGAAGTGCTGGAAAACGTCTGCCAGCATAGCGATAACCTATGGTTGCGATGGGGGGCGTTACTCCACGATATCGGAAAAACGCGTGCCAAGCGTTGGGAGCCTAAGGCTGGATGGACTTTCCACAACCATGACTATCTTGGTGGAAAAATGGTGCCGGAGATATTCCGCCGGCTGAAATTGCCTATGGGCAGCGAGATGCGTTTCGTACAGAAAATGGTAGAACTGCACATGCGCCCCATAGCCATTGCCGATGAGATTGTAACCGATTCTGCCGTTCGACGCCTGCTCAACGATGCCGGTGACGACATCAACGATCTAATGACCCTATGCGAAGCCGACATCACCTCAAAGAATGAGGTGCGCAAACAAATGTTTTTGGAGAATTTCCGCATGGTGCGTGAAAAACTCACCGATTTACAAGAAAAGGATTATAAACGGTTGTTACAACCTGTAATTGACGGCAACGAAATCATGGAGATGTTCCATCTGAAACCCTCTCGCGAGGTGGGAACACTCAAACAATACCTAAAAGATGCCGTACTCGACAATCGGGTGGAAAATGAACGTGAACCATTGATGCGTCTGCTCATGGAGCGCGCCAATGCCATGGGGCTCTCCACCGAACATCAGGAGCAACAATGACCATAGAAAAATAGAAACTATCACAACACTACAATCTATTGATCGTGACAGTCTGCCAAATGGTACCATACCACCATCGGCATTATCTTCTACGACGAGGCTTTGTGCAGTTTGCGCAAAGCCTTGTCGCGTATTTGGCGCACACGCTCACGCTTCAACCCAAGTTCACCACCAATTTCCGCCATGGTCATACGATCAAAACCTAATCCGAAATACCTTTTAATGACTGCTGCCTCGCGCTGGTCGAGCAGATAGATACAACGCTCCAAGTCTGACTTCAACAGTTCCCGTTCCATCTCGGCATCAGCCCGTTGCGAGTTTTTATCCTCCAACACATTTAGTAGCGTATAATTATTACGTGACCCTGCAGGGATACTCTCGTCCGTCGATTTCACTGTCACTTCACCAGTCACTCGACGTATAGCAGCTTCAATGGCGGTACGAATATAAGGTGCGGCAAAAGTAACAAAAGGCTTACCCCGATTCGGATCAAACTTTTCCGCCGCCTTGATAATACCGATAGTTCCTTCACTCACCAAGTCATCTGTATCAAGAAGTTCGCAGGAATATTGGCGCGCCAATGTGACCACATACCCCATATTATCTGTTATCAGTTTTTCTTTATCTGTCATATTCGCTATTTTTAGTCATTATTCTACCTTGCAAAGATACGAATAATTCCGCAAACCACCAAACTTCATCAATCATGCAAGCAAAACCCTTATCATATATTCAACAAAACTAAAAAAAAACAGTTTATATAAACAAGGAGATACAGACATAACAAAATAGCGGACTGCAAAACGAATTTTGCAGCCCGCTACATACGTTTATGTTAAAGTGACTATACTTTCAGCTACGTTATGCAATCTCAATTGCACGTGCCACTTTACTCTCTTCCTTCTTCATTTTAGGCATCACCACAGTAAGAATACCGTTGTCAACCTTAGCAGAAATTCTATCCTTAGCTACATCGTCAGGCAAAGTGTAAGTCTGCTGATAGTTTGTATAACTGAACTCACGACGCAGATAATGCTGTTTCTTATCCTCATCCTTATGTTCCATCTTGTTTTCAATGGCTACATGAAGGTTGCCGTCATCGGTCAACTGTACACGACAATACTCTTTTTTGATACCAGGCACAGCCATCTCCATGGTATATTCATTAAGATCTTCTCTGACGTTGACTGCCGGAGCGGTCGTTGTGGCAGTTGCCATTGCATCACTGTTGAAGAAATCATCGAACACTGTTGGGAACCAACTGTTTTTAAACATTACTGGTAACATAATCATACCTCCTAATTTTATTTGTTTAATTGTTCTGTTTTATATGTTGTTTACCGAGCGCCTCTGCCTTCGCTTCCGCGTTCACTAACAATTAATGCAAGTCTCATGCCACACCAACAAAACGCGCCACATTGTCACCTTTGTGTGTCATATTGTCGTTTTGTATATAAAATAGCATGCTATTCACTCGTTTATATTCCTCACGAACAACAATTACCGACCAACACTATGGACCACATATGTTTTCCGTCTTTTATAGGCAAATATCTGGCATTTATTGGTTGCGTAGCATAAATATTGTTAAATGTATTATATATATTATATAATTATATATAAGAGTATTTTTTTTTATGTATCTTTGCACTCTGAAAACCAAACTTAAATATTCGGTTTTCCAGTACACAAACAAATAGTATTGAATTTAAGAATAGTTTAAATAAATAGGTATGAAAAGTAAAAACGTTATTACCATTGCGGTTTTTGCTGCAATCGCGATTTTAACCTCATGTGGAGGAAGCAAGAAGGATGGTCTGCCCAACTTCAGTGACGACGAGTTTGCCGTAAGCACCATCAGCACATCAAGTGCTGCTTTACAAACCACGTACCCCGCCACCATTAAAGGTATTCAGGATGTTGAGGTTCGCCCAAAGGTTTCAGGATTCATCACAAAAGTATTTGTCCATGAAGGCCAAACGGTATCAGCCGGTCAACCATTGTTCTCTATCGACAGCGAGACCTATCAGGCTGCTGTCCGTCAATGTCAGGCCGCAGTCAATACGGCAAAGGCACAGGCTAACACCGCCAAGCTGACTTACAAAAACAACAAGAATCTTTTCGATAGTCACATTATCGGTGAGTACGAACTTTCAACCGCAGCCAATACTCTTGCTACCGCAGAAGCACAGGTTGCACAGGCAGAAGCTGCATTGGCATCAGCTCGCGAACAATTGGCATGGTGTGTAGTAAAGAGTCCTTCGGCTGGTGTTGTGGGAAGTCTCCCCTTCAAAGAAGGTGCTTTGGTTAGCGCTTCTGGCCAGGCATTGACCACCGTTTCAAACATCAGTACCATGGAAGTTTTCTTCTCTATATCTGAGTCTGAACTCTTGAATATGGGCAAAAACAACGGCAATATGCAGGCTGCCATCGCAGCCTTCCCTCCCGTCAAACTGCAACTTGCAGATGGTTCATTCTACGAACAACCGGGTAAGGTTGTAAAAATGAGTGGCGTCATCGATGCTTCTACAGGTGCCGTATCGCTGATTGCACACTTTGCCAATCCCGACAAACTGCTGAAGAGCGGTGGTTCTGGCTCTATCGTTATTTCTAACGACAACAGCAACGCCATCGTTGTTCCACAGGAAGCATGTTCTCAAGTACAGGATAAAATTTTTGTTTATGCCGTAGGCAAAGACAACAAAGTGAAATATACAGAAATCAAAGTAAATCCACAAGATGACGGCAAGAACTACATTGTGACCTCTGGACTCCGTACCGGTGACCGCATCGTTGTAAAAGGCATTACCAAATTGACTGATGGCCAACAGATTAAGCCTATCACACTAGAGCGCTACAATCAGAAGATAGCCGAAGCAGCCAAGCTCGCAGAGTCGCAAGACAATGCCCATGAGTTTGCCAAAGCCATGAGCGGCAAGAAGTAATTGCATCATCACTATCAAGCAAGAAGCAATTCTTCAGCAAATAACCATTTATAATATAAGGTATAAAGAAAATAGTAAATTATGACATTTACAAACTTTATAAAACGCCCAGTACTATCGACGGTGGTTTCCATCTTCTTCGTCTTGCTGGGTACCATCGGCTTGATATCGCTACCTATTGAGCAGTATCCAAATATCGCGCCGCCTACTATCTCGGTATCTACCACCTATCAAGGTGCCGATGCCCAGACGGTATTGAATTCAGTCATCGCCCCGCTGGAGGAGAGTATCAACGGTGTGGAAAACATGACCTACATGACCTCTTCTGCGTCAAACTCAGGTTATGCCAGCATCACCGTTTACTTCAAACAGGGTTCAGACCCTGATATGGCTGCCGTCAACGTGCAGAACCGTGTATCACAGGCACTGTCTTTGTTGCCTGCCGAGGTTACACGTGTAGGTGTTACGGTTACCAAACGTCAGAGTTCTAACGTGATTCTGTTCTCGCTAACCACAGACGACGGACGCTACGATGACCAGTTTGTGACCAACTATGCTTTGATCAACGTGGTTCCACAGTTGAAGCGTATCAATGGTGTGGGTGATGTGCAGAGCCCTTCTACCCGTAACTACTCTATGCGTATATGGCTGAAGCCTGAGAAAATGAAGGAGTTTGGTCTCGTACCATCTGACATCTCCAATGCTTTAGCGGAACAGAACATCGAGGCTGCCCCTGGTAGCTTTGGTGAAAGTTCTGATATGCAGTACGAATACACCCTGCGTTACAAGGGTCGCTTGAAGACTCCTATTGAGTATGAGAACATCCTCATCAAGAGCAATACTTCTGGTCAGACACTCCGCCTCGGCGAGGTTGCCAAGGTAGAACTGGGCGGTCTGGTATATAGCGTAAACCTGCTCAACAACGGCCAACCTGCCGTAATGGGTATGGTACAGCAAATTGCTGGTTCTAACGCCACACAGATTGCAACCGATGTTAAGAAGGAACTGGAAGAACTGAGCAAGAACTTCCCTCCTGGCCTAAAATACACCATCGAGCAGGACATCACCGAATTCCTCTTTGCTTCTATTGAGGAAGTAGTATTTACGCTGATTATCACCCTTTTGTTGGTATTCGTCGTGGTATATGTCTTCCTGCAAGACTTCCGATCTACTCTAATACCTATGATTGCCGTACCTGTGGCATTGATTGGTACATTCTTCTTCCTATGGATATTCGGTTTCTCCATCAACCTATTGACGCTGTCAGCCTTGTTGTTGGCTATCGCCATTGTGGTCGATGACGCCATCGTGGTGGTTGAAGCGGTCCATGCCAAACTCGACCAGGGTTATAAGAGTGCACTTACAGCATCTATCGATGCCATGAACGAAATTTCGAGCGCCATCATCTCTATCACATTGGTAATGTCAGCCGTGTTCGTTCCTGTATCATTCATCGGTGGAACCTCAGGATATTTCTACCGTGAGTTTGGTGTGACCATGGCTGTATCTATCGTAATTTCTGCCGTCAATGCGTTGACACTATCTCCTGCACTCTGTGCCATCTTCCTGAAACCACACGAAGAAGGACATGAGAAGAAAATGTCGATCATCGACCGTTTCCATACAGGATTCAACTATCAGTTTGAGAAGATTACCAATAAATATAAGAAAGGTGTACAGTGGGTCATTGGGCATGGCGTCATCGCCGGAGGTGTTGTTGCAACAGGTATTATAGCTCTTGTAGCACTAATGGGTGTCACCAAAACAGGTTTGGTACCTAACGAAGATACTGGAACACTGTTTGTTTGTATCTCTACAGCCCCAGGTACTACACAGCAGCGCACAACCGAAGTAGTGAAGCAAATCGACAAAATGCTGGAAGCCAACCCAGCCATCCAGCGCCGTGAAGCTATCATGGGTTATAGCTTTATCGCTGGTGCCGGTTCCAACCAAGGTACTATCATCATCAAACTCAAACCTTTTGAGGAGCGTCCAGGTGGATTCTTCCATCGCATCAAGAGTGCGCTGACAGGTGGTGGCATCGAAGCATTGTTCGTCAACCCCATGGAATATACTTCAGTTTTGGGTATGATTTACAAACAGACCGCAACCATCAAGGATGCTCAGATCCTTGCATTCTCACCGCCAATGATTTCAGGATTCTCTGCCCAGAGTGGTATTACAATGACCATGCAGGACAAGACCGGTGGTGATCTGAACCGTTTCTTTGATATTGTAAAGAATTTCTTAAAGGAGCTCAACGACCGTCCGGAAATCCAGACTGCACAGACCCAGTATAACCCTAACTATCCCCAGTATATGGTGGATGTGGATGTGGCAAAGACCAAACAGGCAGGCATCTCGCCATCATCCGTACTTGCTGTCATGCAGGGCTACCTCGGCGGACTCTACGCCTCCAACTTCAACTCATACGGTAAACTCTATCGTGTAATGATACAAGCAGGTCCCGAAAGCCGCATGCGTCCTGACGATATGAGCAAAATCTATGTGCGTTGCGCCAACGGCACGATGTCTCCCGTGAGCGAGTTTGTTAATCTGAAGAAGGTTTATGGTCCTTCAAACATCACCCGTTTCAACCTGTTTACGTCTATGGACGTATCAGTAACGCCTAACACGGGATATTCTTCAGGTGATGGTATGAAGGCAATTGCCGAAGTGGCTAAGACCACTTTGCCCGAAGGTTATAGCTACGAGTATTCTGGCTTGACCCGTTCAGAGGCTGAATCTAGCAACTCTACTGGTCTGATTTTCGCACTCTGTATTGTATTCGTTTACTTGATTCTGAGTGCCCAGTACGAGAGTTACATCTTGCCATTGTCGGTAGTACTCTCTATTCCATTCGGTCTGGCAGGTGCATTCACCTTCACCAACATCTTCGGCCACGCTAACGATATCTATATGCAGATATCACTCATTATGTTGATTGGTCTGTTGGCGAAGAATGCCATCCTTATCGTACAGTTCGCCCTTGAGCGTCGCCGTACGGGTATGGCCATTAAATACTCTGCCATTCTGGGTGCAGGAGCTCGTCTGCGTCCTATTTTGATGACTTCATTAGCTATGATTATCGGTCTATTGCCACTGATGTTCGCATCAGGTGTAGGTAAGAATGGTAACCAGACTCTAGGTGCTTCTGCTGTAGGCGGTATGCTGATTGGCACCCTACTCCAGATATTCATCGTACCTGCGCTATTCGCCGTATTCCAATGGTTGCAAGAGAAGATTTCTCCGCTCCGTTTCGACGATGAAGACAACGAAGAGGCTGCTGCAGAACTGGCTCAGTATGCAGAGGCTTCTGCCCGCAAAGATTCAAAGAAATAAGGTAGAACACGCAAGTGTAGAATAATAAATGCAAAGCAAAAGATGAAAAAGAATATCACATGCATCATACTGTGTCTCGCAGCGCTCTCTCTGAGCAGCTGCAAGACTCTCTACGGAAAATATGAGCGTCCGGATGTGAAGACCAGCGGTATCGTTCGCGATGTAGCTTCTGATACAGATACTTTGGCTGTAAAGGATACTACTACCTTCGCCAACATCCCTTGGCGCAGCGTCTTCACCGACCCTCAGCTCCAGTCGATCATTGAGAAGGGATTGAACAATAATGTCAACCTCCTCAATGCGGCTTTGAACGTGAAGATGGCAGAGGAACAGTTGAAATGTGCCAAGTTGGCATTCGTGCCTTCTTTGTCTTTCACTCCTCAGGGAACTATCGCTTCCTGGGATGGTAACGCTGCTACCAAGACTTACAGCTTACCTGTTACAGCCAGTTGGACGGTTGACCTCTTCGGCAACCTGCTCTCTCAGAAGCGCAGTGCCCAGATGGCTCTGCTCCAGTTGAAGGACTATCAGGTGTCTGTACAGACCAACCTCATCGCCAACATCGCCAACATGTATTATACCTTGTTGATGCTCGACAAGCAGGTGGAGCTGGTTAACAATATGGAAGGATTGACCAAGGATACCTGGGAGACCATGAAGGTGCTGAAGGATACCAAGATTGGTTATCGCGGAACTTCCGTGCAGGCTGCCGAGAGCAACTACTATGCAGTGTTGACTCAGAAGACCGACCTGATGCGCCAGATTCGTGAGACAGAGAACTCCCTGAGTCTTCTCATCGGCGACCAGGCTCATTCCATTGCCCGTGGCAAGCTGGAGAATCAGAGTCTTCCTGCAACCTTCTCTACCGGTGTAGGCATCCAGTTGCTCAACAACCGTGCTGATGTTCACGCAGCCGAGATGAATCTGGCTCAGTGCTTCTATGGCATAGAGACTGCCCGCAGCAAGTTCTATCCATCTATCACCATCTCTGGTACAGGTGCATTCACCAATTCTGCTGGTGCAGGTATTGTGAATCCAGGCAAGTGGTTGCTTTCTGCTGTTGGTTCATTGGTTCAGCCAATCTTCCAGAATGGTAGAATCATTGCCGGCTTGAAGGTGGCTAAGATGCAGTACGAGCAGGCTTACAATACTTGGCAGAACACCGTACTGAAGGCTGGTAGCGAGGTGAGCAATGCCCTTGTGCTCTACAACTATTCTGACGAAAAGGGTAAGGTGGAGGCTAAACGCATCGCCGTACTCGAGAAGAATGTGGAGGATACACGTAAGTTGATGTCAGAGGCTGGCGGTTCTTATCTGGAGGTAATCCAGGCGCAGTCTTCACTGCTCAACGTACAACTCTCAAAGGTAGCTGATGACTTCTACAAGATGCAGGCAGTGGTAAATCTCTACTATGCATTAGGAGGTGGCGCAAAATAATCATCGGATGATACATCCAGGAAGCATATCAACCATCATTGTCATGGCGATTTAGCTGCTGGATCTATATAAATATATAAATCAGAAATTATGGCAAGTATTATCAGTCCCAAAGCAGACGTTTCGCCCAAAGCAAAGATTGGCGACAACTGCAAAATATACCCCTTTGTCTATATCGAAGACGATGTAGTGATTGGCGACAACTGCGTACTCTACCCCTTCGTAAGTATCCTCAACGGCACACGCTTGGGCAATAACAACAAAGTGTTCCAAGGCGCAGTTATTGCTGCCTTACCTCAGGATTTCAATTTCGAAGGTGCTGAGAGCTTTGTGGAAATTGGCAACAACAATACCATCCGCGAGAATGTTGTCATCAACCGTGGCACATACGCAGGAAGCAAAACCGTATTGGGCAATAAGAACTTCCTGATGGAAGGTGCACATATCTCCCACGATACTGTAGTGGGTGATGGCTGTGTATTCGGCTATGGTACGAAGATTGCCGGTGACTGCGTCATTGGCAATGGTGTCATCTACAGCACTTCGGTGGTGGAGAATGCCAAGACTCGTGTGGGCGACCTCGCCATGATCCAGGCAGGTACTACCTTTTCGAAAGACATTCCTCCCTACATCATCGCAAGTGGCAAACCTGTGAAATACAGCTGTCCTAACAATGTCATCATGGAAGCAGCAGGTTTCGACCCACGTGTTCGCAAGCATATTGCCAACGCCTACCGCTTGGTATTCCACGGTCAAACATCAGTTTTCGATGCCGTCAACCAGATCAAGGATCAGGTGCCCGATGGTCCAGAGGTGCGCAACATCATTTCGTTTATCGAAGGTACCAAACTTGGCATCATCTCTAAGATGTAGTCCAACCGCTTGGTAATTCCACCGAGCACAACAAACAGTAACCATCCACTACAGTTTGTTTGTAGCCGGAACATCATAATACTTTCATCCGCAATACCGAGACATTTGGTATTGTGGATGATTTTGTTTTTGTTAGGATCTCAAAGGAAAATCAGCAAATATCGATAAATTGTTTTTGCATTCCATCTAACAACCAATTATGGGCTTGTTATCCACAAAAGATACAGCATCTATTGATTGACTACTCATCTCTATCAAAGGCGTTTAGTTATTTTTTTACGCAGAGTCTATAAAAGAGTCTATAACTAAGTTAAATAAAATAAAAAACAAGCATAGAGAGTGACAAAGGCGGACATCTGGGTTTTGTGATATTGTATCTTTGCAAACCAACCTGAGAATAAATTCTCAAACAAGAAGGCACCTTGGTAACAAACTATTGATCGTACAATTAAAAAAGGTGTTTATGTTTACAGAAACGACATTCAACAACCCAAACTGGTTACAACAGAAGGACCATGAGTCTTCAATTAACACCCGACTGGTTCTCGTTAATTTCTCGTTCGCTTCTCGTTCGTCTCTCGTTCGTTATTCGTTAGTCTATCGAAGACCGATCGAGAACCGAACGAGGATCTATCTAAGAACGAAAGACGAACGAGAAGTTATCGAAGACACGACGAAAAAATGTCAAACCTGACGAGAATGGCAGACTTCAATTTCCGGACTCTTTCTGGTTATGCCAAACAAATACAAAACGCCCCCGTAATGCATTTAATAACTTGCTGAGCAAGGGATGCCAACTGCAACAACCCGATCCCGAATGGCATCAAGCTGTTCATGGGTAGCTTTGAGAAGTCCATGGGCAGGTGTTTCTCGGTCTATCGTATAGACCATTACTTGTTGAGGTGCAATCGTCTTGACCGCTTCAAGCCAAGGAACCACATATTCCTCAGCAGTATTATCCACACTTTCACCATTACAATCCCCACGCATAAACATCGTCTGAATGATGACATGTCCGTTGAAAGCCTTCATACGTTCAATAATCTGGTTGACGTCATAGTTGCCAGCCGGACGATCCACCCGATGGATGTAAGCGCTATCCACGGTATCGAGTTTGAGAATATTGTCATCCACCTTCATCAGCGCATCATGTACCGATTGACGATGAATCTGCGTAGAGTTGCTCAACACACAGACTTTGGCATCCGGACAATATGCATTACGCAAACGAATGGTATCATCTATAATTTCCGGAAAATGGGGATGACATGTCGGTTCACCATTACCAGCAAACGTCAGCACATCGGGCAACTGTCCCTCGCTTTTCATACGCTGTAGTGTCAGTTGGAGTTTTTCTGCAACATCCTGCCTTGTAGGCATCGTTTGTTTAGGTCGATGATCCTCGTTGAACCCACATTCACAATAGATACAGTCAAACGAGCAAACCTTGCCATCGGCAGGAAGCAGGTTGATGCCAAGCGAAATTCCCAAGCGTCGGCTATGAATGGGACCGAAGATGGGAGATGGATAGATAATTGTACTCATAAATCCAAATGTTTTGTTATCGACTGCAAAATTAGCAAATAAAACGTAATTTGTTTTGCAATCTGAGTGAATTATTGTAATTTTGCAAGAAATTAGGTATATTACGGACATTTAGGAGCAATGGCAAAAAAAAGAAAAGCTATCAGTTGTCGTAGAGGTATGCAGGGAGTCACCTTATGCATCAGTACCGCCATGGTGCTTATCTTGCTTGGAATGGTGGTATTCTCCGTACTATTGGCACGCAACTTATCCAACCACATGAAAGAAAATCTGACCATGAGCGTCATGTTGAAAGACTATGTCACGGTCAATCAGGGCCACCTGCTCTGCCGCGATCTCTATCATAAGCCATGGTCACACCATATCGACTATATCAGTAAAGAACAGGCACAGCGCGAACAGATTAAGGAGTTGGGCAGCGACCCATCAGAGTTTCTCGGCTTCAACCCGTTTCCTGCCACACTGGAGATATGGCTCAATGCCAACTACGCCAACCGCGACTCCTTGCGCATCATATCCAAAGAGTTACGCAAGGATGCCCGCATTAGCGACGTAGCATATATGGAAGACCTTGTGGATCAAGTCAACTACAATCTGAGCCGTATCAGCATCATCCTCCTTGTGCTTGCCATCCTGCTGACATGCGTTTCCTTCTCGCTCATCAGCAATACTGTCCGACTTAGCGTCTATGCACGACGTTTTCTCATCCACACCATGAAACTTGTGGGTGCCTCTTGGGGATTCATCCGTCGTCCGTTCCTTTACCATGCCATGGGAGTGGGTATCATCGCTGCACTCATAGCCATTGCCGTATTGGGCGGATGCTTCTACGGACTCTACGTGATGCAGCCTGGCATACTAACCGTCATCAATTGGGTGGAACTTACTATCACCGGCGTAGCAGTATTTCTCTTCGGTTTGCTCATCACAGCCCTCTGTGCATGGCTTGCCGTCAACCGTTTCTTGAGAATGACAGCTGGCGAACTCTACAAAATCTGACAACACATCAATTTGCGAACAATACATTATGAACAAAAGAAATCTCGCTTTTGACCGCACCAACTATCTGCTTTTGGCATTAGGCATGGCTATCGTCATCATCGGATTCATTCTGATGAGTGGCAGCGGTTCCGACTTAGAGGCATACAATGCCGACATCTTCAGCACACGCCGCATCACCATAGCTCCTATCACCTGCTTGTTCGGGTTTGTATTCATGATCTATGGTGTGATGCGCAAGCCCAAAAACACCGAGACAACAGCTAACGAAACAGAGGAGGGTTGCGCACAATGAATTGGTTTGAAGCACTTATACTCGGACTCATCCAGGGACTGACAGAGTATCTCCCCGTCAGCAGTAGCGGTCACCTCGCCATTGGCGCCTATCTCGTCGACATCAACGGTGAAGACAACCTCACTTTCACCATCATGGTACATGTTGCCACGGTATTGAGCACCTTAGTTATTCTGTGGAAAGAAATCGACTGGATACTGAAAGGACTCTTCAAATTCCAGATGAACGATGAAACCAAATACGCCCTCAACATCATCATCTCTATGATACCTGTGGGCATCGTGGGTGTGTTCTTCAAAGACCAAGTAGAGGAAATATTCGGTTCGGGCCTGCTCATAGTAGGTTGCATGCTTCTCGTAACAGCACTACTTCTGTCGTTCTCCTACTTTGCCAAGCCCCGTCAGCGTGAAAACATCAGTCCACTGCATGCGTTCATCATCGGTTTAGGTCAGGCTCTTGCCGTACTGCCCGGACTCTCCCGTTCTGGCACTACCATTGCCACAGGTCTCCTATTAGGCAATAAGAAAGAAAAGATGGCACAGTTCTCGTTCCTCATGGTCATCCCTCCCATCCTTGGTGAGGCATTACTCGACCTATTGAAAGGACTGAAAGGAGAAGAAACCCTTGGCGGCATCGACACCTTCCCCATGGTAATAGGATTCGTTGCAGCCTTCTTGTCTGGATGCCTTGCCTGCAAGTGGATGATCAACATCGTGAAGAAAGGCAAGCTCATCTATTTCGGCATCTATTGTGCCATAGCAGGTGCTATCACCATCATCTGCTCACTCATTTAATACTCACATTTACCTTATGCCCCTGACCTGGTTAGGACATATTCTAAATAAAATATATGAATTTTACAAAAGGAGAAGTCATCTATATCGATAAGCCCTATCGCATGTCGAGTTTCGGCGCGTTGGCACACATCCGCTATCTCGTATCCCGTAAGATTGGCGTAAAACGAGTGAAGATGGGACATGCAGGAACACTCGATCCCCTTGCCACTGGTGTACTCATACTATGTACCGGCAAAATGACCAAGGAGATTGAGCGCATGCAGTACCACACCAAGGAATATACAGCCACGCTGCAACTCGGTGCTACCACAGCCAGCTACGACAAAGAGCATACCGTCAATATGACCTACCCCACCCAGCATATCACACGCCAGCTCATCGACGACACGCTGCCACAATTTCTCGGTGATATCCAGCAAGTGCCACCACAGTATTCGGCAGTCAAGGTAGCCGGTGAACGTGCCTACCGCATGAAGCGCAACGGCGAAGAGGTGAAGCTTGCAGCCAAAACCGTACATATCGACGAGATTGAGGTAACGTCATTCGACCAACAGCTCATGCAGCTCTCCATCCGAGTGGTATGTGGAAAAGGCACTTACATCCGGTCGCTTGCACGCGACATCGGTCGCGCATTAGGAAGCGGTGCCTACCTCACCGCACTACGCCGCACCCGTTTGGGCGAAGTCAGCATCGAACATTGCATCCAGATGGACGATTTCCCTGCATGGCTTGCCCAACAAGATATAGAAGACATCAAGAAGAAAAAAAACAACTTTAAAAAACTATAAGCAATGAAACTGTCACAATTTAAATTCAAGTTGCCCGAGTCACAGGTAGCCCTTGAGCCACCACACAAAGCATTCGAAAATGAAGACGGAACCATTGATAAAGTATATCGGCGCGATGAATGTCGCCTGATGGTTGTACACCGCAAAAGCGAAACATTCGACATCTTCAAGAAAGATGATGAAGGAAACGACACCAATCAACCGCTGTTATTCCGCGACATCATCAACTATTTCGATGAAGGTGACGTAATGATTCTCAACGATACAAAGGTGTTCCCTGCACGCCTCTATGGCACCAAAGAAAAGACCGACGCAAAGATTGAAGTATTCCTGCTTCGCGAACTCAATGAGGAACTGCGTCTTTGGGACGTACTCGTAGAACCAGCACGTAAGATACGTATTGGCAACAAACTCTTCTTCGATGAAGACGGGCCTATGGTAGCAGAAGTCATCGACAATACCACCAGCCGTGGACGCACATTGCGTTTTCTCTACGACTGTCCCCACGATGAGTTTAAGCGCGAGCTCTTTGCCTTGGGCTCTGCCCCACTACCACGCTATATCGTTGACAAACGTGATGTAACTCCCGAAGACGAAGAAAACTTCCAGACCATCTATGCCCGCCATGAAGGAGCTGTTACCGCTCCAGCCTCAGGTCTCCATTTCAGCCGCGAAGTGATGAAACGTTTGGAAATCCGTGGTATCGACTTCTCCTACATCACCGTACACTGTGGTCTTGGCAGTTTCGACGCCATTGAGGTAGAAGACCTCACCAAGCACAAAATGAATTCCGAGCAGATGATTATCGACAGTAAAGCCTGCTCTACAGTCAATAATGCCAAGAAGGAAGGCCGTAAAATCTGCGCCGTCGGCATTTCTACCCTACGTGCTACAGAGAGCGCCGTCGGCACCGACTGCATGTTGAAAGAGTTTTCTGGTTGGACCAATAAGTTCATCTTCCCACCCTACAACTTCAATCTGGCAGATTCGCTGATAGCCAATTTCTATCATCCCGAATCAACCATGATGATGGCAACCGCCGCTTTCGGTGGTTACGATCTCATCTACAACGCCTACGAAGCTGCCGTCAAAAATGGTTTCATGTTCGGTTGCTATGGCGATGCAATGCTCATCCTTAATGACTAACACTTCTCAGCAACAGACAGAGACAACAAGCGACGATCACCTCCATGAGGTGTATCTCGCTTTAGGTTCCAATCTGGGCAACCGTCAGGAAATGCTCGACGAGGCAGTTAGACAGATAGGTCGCCGCATCGGCAAGGTCATTCGTCGATCATCATGGATAGAGACCGAACCTTGGGGGTTTGAATCTTCCAACCGTTTCCTCAACGGCGCAGTATGTTGTCACACCAATCATACGCCCCACGAAGTGCTTCTGCTGACGCAAGCCATTGAACGCGATATGGGTCGTAAGCGCAAAACCGATAGCCATCATGGCTATTCTGACCGCACAATCGATATCGACATACTGCTCTATGACGATCTGCGAATAGACAGTGCCGAGCTAGTCATTCCCCACCCGTTAATGGAAGAACGCGATTTCGTAATGATTCCCCTTCACGAAATTCTGCGAAAAGTTCTGTAGCGAATAATTGATACTACAATGTAATCAAGCATCATGCTTACGGTAGATAAACATCACGTCAATATGCTATAACAAAAATTATCCCGCTTTCTCTTACGAGTCAGCGGGATAATTTTTGTTATGTACCTTTCGTTATTACTTACGCAGTCCAAGGGCTTTGATCAGTTCACGATAACGGTTGATGTCCTTGTTGTAGAGATACTTCAAGAGTTTACGACGACGACCTACCATTTTGGTCAAGCTACGAGCTGTACCGAAATCCTTGCGGTTCTGCTTCAGATGCTCGGTGAGGTGACTGATGCGATAGGTGAACAGAGCTACCTGGCTTTCGATAGAACCGGTGTCAGTAGCCGACTGTCCGTGCTTCTCGAAGATTTCTTTCTTCTTAGCTGAATCTAAATACATAATTGTTGATGATTTAATTAAATTGTTAATAATATGACATCTTTCAGATGCTCCCCGTCTTCATCACGGCGGTTCACATTTTCAAATGCGGGTGCAAAGGTACGAATAAGTGAGCGAAAAACCAAATAAAACCTTATATAATTATTTATTTTCATAATGCGAGTAGCTAAAATTGGACGTTTTCGTTAAACCATGAGCAGAATAAAGCTCGCTTTAATTATGCCATGGCGAGAAAAAGTGCCATGACTATGGAAGATTAGAGGTACGAATTTCTCCCTTCTGCTACCTTTATTTTCCCATTCGTTTCCCAATTTTTAATAGGAACTAGAAAAAGAGCACATCAATCACCATAACGCAGCCTGTTAGCAGGAAATCCCCTATAACGTATGCATTTATGCATTATTCCTCAAAAAAACGTTAAAAAGCAAGCAAAAAGGCCGTGTTAGTTCCAAAAAAATGTTACTTTTGTGCAAACAAATCATACACTTCAATAATTATAAAACAAAAACTATGGAACAGCAGCAAACAGGAAGCAGATCCTATTTGATTTCTATTGTGATGGTTGCCGTATTAGGCGGCCTTCTTTTTGGTTATGACACCGCAGTAATCTCTGGCGCAGAGAAAGGACTTCAAGCCTTCTTTATGGGAGCTAAAGACTTCCAATATACCGATTTCTGGCATGGCTTCACCAGTTCAAGTGCCCTCATCGGTTGTATCATCGGTTCAGCCATCTCTGGTTTGCTTGCTACAAAATTTGGAAGAAAACGTTCATTGATATTCGCCGGCATCATGTTCTTCATATCGGCATGGGGTTCTATGTGTCCTGAGAGCATGTTGTTGCCCGAAGGCAAACCCACCCTCACCCTGCTCATCGTGTTCAATCTCTATCGTGTGATAGGTGGTATCGGCGTAGGCCTTGCCTCTGCTGTTTGCCCCATGTATATTGGTGAGATTGCGCCAAGTGGTATTCGTGGCATGTTGGTATCATGGAACCAGTTTGCTATCATCTTCGGACAGTTGGTGGTTTATTTCGTCAACTTCTTCATCCTTGGCGACCATATTGCCCCAGCCATTGCAAGTGTTGGTGGCGGTTTGAACGAAATACTCAACGGCACAGAAGCCAAATGGGCTATCGAGACCGGCTGGCGCTATATGTTTGGATCGGAAATGATTCCAGCCGGACTGTTTGCCATCCTCATCTGCTTTGTACCTGAGACACCACGCTATCTTGCTATGATTGGCGAAGATGCCAAAGCAGAGCGCATCCTTGCAAAGATCAATGGTGCAGCAGCAGCCAAACAGATTCTGTTTGACATTAAGAACACCGTTACAGAGAAGACCGAGAAACTCATGACCTACGGATTTCTTTGCATCTTTGTTGGTGTGATGTTGTCGGTATTCCAACAGGCAGTAGGTATCAATGCTGTGCTCTATTATGCCCCACGCATCTATGAAGCCATGGGTTTCGACAATCCTATGATGCTTACCGTATTCAACGGAATCGTCAATCTGAGCTTCACCTGTGTAGCAATCTTCACTGTAGAGAAGCTCGGTCGTAAGCCCTTGCTCATCGTTGGTTCTCTCGGCATGGCAATAGGTGCTATCGGTGTAGCATGCACCTTCGGCAATCCCGAACTGCAGCTCGTCTGCATGGTATCTATCATGATCTATTCAGCATCATTCATGTTCTCATGGGGTCCCATCTGCTGGGTACTCATCGCCGAAGTATTCCCCAATACCATCCGCGGTGCAGCAGTAGCCATTGCCGTAGCCTTCCAGTGGATATTCAACTGGATCGTATCAACATCGTTTGTCCCCTTGGCCAACAGTCTGGGTTATTGGTTCACCTATAGCCTCTATGGTGTTATCTGTGTGTTGGCAGCTCTCTTCGTATGGAAGTTGGTACCTGAGACCAAAGGCAAGACCTTGGAGGATATGACCAAACTCTGGAAAGACAGAAAATAAGAATAAAACAAAAGAAATGAATATGAAACGTATCTTAGTAGCAGAAGACAACGAAAGCAACTACGTGCTGATGACTTACGTATTGAGAAATCGATATGAAGTGGTACGCGCCAGCAACGGCAAAGAAGCTGTTGAACTGTCTGACCAACAACAATTCGACTTAATCATGATGGACATGAAGATGCCCGTGATGGATGGTCTTGAGGCAACACGCCTCATCAAGGAGAAACATCCAGACCTCCCCATCATCGCATTGACTGCAAACGCTTTTGAAACCGACCGCCAAGCCACATTTGAAGCAGGCTGCTGCGATTTCATGTCGAAGCCATTTAGCAGAGAAAAGTGTTTGGAAACCATCGCAAAGTATATCGGTGAACACTAGTGTCCACTAAAAACGATTAACAATCGTTGTAAGTGGTTGATATGCGACAAAATACGAGCAAAAAATGACTCTATGGGTTAGAAATGACTATCTTTGCAGAAAATTACAATCTGTAAGTTAG
>NZ_NPJC01000090.1:0-577 GCF_002251405.1 Prevotella sp. P4-98
TCCTATAACTATAGGCGGCCGTATGCATAAGTGCTCATACTTTCAGCTGTTGATTTCTGATTTATTATCTAATCTACAGTCTTGCTTGTGTCAATATGTCAAAGATCTCTTTCCTCTATTTCAAGGATATGTGGAGAATAACGGATTCGAACCGTTGACCCCCTGCTTGCAAAGCAGGTGCTCTAGCCAGCTGAGCTAATCCCCCGGTCGGGAATTGAAGTCCCTTGCATCGTAGTCCCAGGCAGACTTGAACTGCCGACCTCCACATTATCAGTGTGGCGCTCTAACCAACTGAGCTATAGGACTTCGTTCAAGATGCTTTGGAACAGTACAGTGTCCTCAGCTTCCTTCGATTCTCTATTCGAGAAAACAGATTCGTTAGTACAAGAAGCCGAAGGAGTGTCTGAACAAACCAATGCTTCATCCCATTCTTTTGAAACTACCCTAATTATCTAAGATCCGTCTCCAGAAAGGAGGTGTTCCAGCCGCACCTTCCGGTACGGCTACCTTGTTACGACTTAGCCCCAATCACCGGTTTCACCCTAGGCCGACCCTTGCGGTCACGGACTTCAGGTGC
>NZ_NPJC01000091.1:0-774 GCF_002251405.1 Prevotella sp. P4-98
TGGAGGAATATATCTCGTACTATAACAACAAGAGAATTAAGCTTAGGCTCGGCATGAGTCCTGTACAATACAGGAAACAACATCAAAACAAATAAGATAAACCGTCCAACTTTTTGGGGTCACATCACTTATTGCTCAATATAGAGCATTATGATCTTGAACATATTTACATTGCAAATGATTCCGGATTGACTTCCATTTCACAGAAAATATTTGGATGTTATGATACTTATACTTTGGCAATCAAAGACCAACTACAAAGGGATTATCCTGCAACAAAGAAGCAAAGAGAAGCTCCTGATTTGTATGATGAACGTATAGATAAATTGTATAAAAAGGTGGGTAGTTTTTCTATTGCTTATCTTAATCGGTTAGTCGATGCGAAAGGGCATTTTACTATTCCTAAAATCCGCAACTATCATCCAATACACGATTAAGGGTAGATTTATGAGTCGTTAGTAGCAGCTTTCAGTAAAAAGCAACAGCACAACATCAATATGTAGCCACCATCCCCTTACCCCACGATGCGACTTGAGGTAATACGCAGATTCAAACCGGAAAGAAAGGATTCTTATCCGAATTCTGTTTTGAAGGGTCTTGCATAAGCTCGGTTCTCTGTGTAGATATTCAGCACGTATTGCCTTGCAGTCATGATCCACTTGGCAGGTACGGAGATGAATCTGAAGACAAAAGCCTTTATGCGACTCGTTTTCTTGAGCCCAAAAGCCTTGGTGTCAAGCCTGCTCATGATGGTCTTGTAGAAATTGTGTATCA